>JBBSDR010000141.1:0-9647 GCA_038240465.1 Gemmatales bacterium | reverse complement strand
TGCGAAGAGCAGGCGAGACGCCTGCACCACTGGGCGAAGAGCAGGCGAGACGCCTGCACCACGGCAAGAGAAGAGCAGGCGGGCCGCCTGCACCACGGGGCAAAGAGCAGGCGAGCCGCCTCCACCACGACTGACTCGGCTCGCCAAAATCCAGTGAGGCGCCTCGGGCGAACAAATGGCGTTGGCTGAATCTGGCATCCGGGTATGATAGGCGACAGTTAGGCGGGCTGTTCCGCGCCGGAAAGACTGGCTGTTCCCGCAAGGAGGATAGGATGGGTAAGAAGGTCCTCTGCTGTTTGACCGTTCTCCTGTGCGCCGGTGCGTCGCGATCCCAGGAGGCGATCAAGGTCCCGGCTATCCAGGAAATCTGGGAAGCCGCCTACCTCGACGGCGGACGCTCCGGTTATTTCCGCACGTCCTTCGAGAATCTCGACGTGGCGGGGAAAAAAATCGTCCGTTCGCGCCAGCTCCTCGACCTCACCGTCAAGCGCCAGGGAATTGTCATCAGACTGGGCATGCAGACCGGGACCGACGAGTCGCCCCAGGGTGCGGTCGTCGGCGTTTTCATGCAGATGGACCGTTCCGACATCGGCCCCCTCATCATCACCGGCGCTGTCAAGGAAAAGATTCTCCACCTCGACATCGACAAGGGCCGCGTTGTCCGCGAAGATCCCTGGAACGACAAGGTGATCGGTCTGCAGGGTCAGGAAAACTATTTTCACAACAAGAAGTTCAAGCCCGGCGACAGCTTCACCTATCAGACCTACGAACCGTCCCTGACCTCTCTGGTAACCATTCGCGCACTGGTCCACGAGGAAGAAGAAGTTGAATTGGCGGGCGCAAAGAAGAAGCTCTTCCGCGTTGTCCTTGCACCAGACAAGATCGAGACGCCGAAGGCCAGCGTCCAGTTGCCGCCCTTGACTGTCTGGATGGACAGTCAGGGCCATATCCTTCGCCGTACCGTCGAGATGCCCGGCCTGGGCAAGTTCGTTCTGGTGCGGACGACGAAGGCAAAGGCCCTGGCTCCCCTGAATTCGGCCCAGTTTGTGGATGTCGCATTCAAGAACATGCTGCTGGTGGACAAGCGGATCTTCCGCCACAATGCGACCGCGTCGGCCGTCTATCGCATCACGATCGACGATCCGAAACCGGAAACCGTTCTGGCCGAGGACGCCCGCCAGCAAATCGAGAAGCTCGATGACAAGACCATCGAACTGCGCGTCAAGGCGATCAAGTCGCCGCCGAGGACCGGCGACGACAAGATCGGTAAGGAATTCCTCGACAGCAATTACTACCTCAACAGCAACGATGCCCGCATCCAGGCGCTGGCGAAGGAGGCGATCGGCGACGAGAGTGATCCCTGGTTCAAGGCCCGGCGAATCGAGGGCCTCGTCCATGCGAAAATGAAGATCGAGGGAGCGACGCCGTTTACGCCGGCGGGCCAGATCGCCAAGGACATGCGCGGCGATTGCCGGCAGTGCGCCATGCTGACGGCGGCCATGTGCCGGGCTGCCGGCGTGCCTTCGCGAACGGCCATCGGCCTCGTCTATGCCGAGGATCGTCAGGAGAAGCGGTTCTTCGCGACGCACATGTGGACCGAGGTTTTCGTGCGCGGCGAGTGGGTCGGCATCGACGCCACCCTGGGAGAAGGCTCCGTCGGGGCGACCCACATCAAGGTCACGGACCACAACTGGCACAACGTCCAGTCGCTCACTCCGCTGCTGCCGCTGCAACGGGCGCTGGGAAAAATGAAGATCGAGATTGTGCGTTTTGACTATAAATGACGAGTATGATCTGGATAAAATGGGAAGGTTCATGCGTCTATTCATGGTCTGGACGATTCGGATTTCGCCGCATTTCGCGGAGATGCGTATCTTGGCGAGACGCGGTCGAGTGAGTGAATCCGGAAAAGTGTTGGCGCAACGCCCTGCAAACCGCATGATAGTGTCAGTGATAGAGGCCCGACGCTTGTCGGGTGAGATCGGTCAGGAGATCTGACTTGACGCATGCCCATCCGATTACCCCCTCATTCCCAATCACCGCGTCCCTCTGCGCGAGGCTCTCCGCGACGCTTTCCGCAACCACGATTGAGGTCCCTCGATGAGTTCACGGGAACGGCAAGCCTCAGGAGGAGCAACGCTGGCCGCTCGGCCAGCCCCTGCTCCGGTGCGCGCCGCTTCCACTCCCGCCGACCACCAGCCGGCGACGTGGGAGGACCTGTTCCGCTGCCTGCCCGAGGCGGGACAGCAAGAATTGCTCGCGCTGGCCGGGCGCCAGGGTCTGCTGCACGCTCATCAATTGCCCCCCGTCGATCCGGCCCTGTCGCAGCAGCGGCGGCAGTTGCTTGCCCAGTTGCTTACCGGCAAGGTCCGCGATCTCGCCCCGCTGACGCCAAACCCTGTCGCGGTCCTCGACGAGGCGCTGGACTCATGTCAGCGCGAGGCGGTCGCCCGCGCCCTGGCCACGCCGGACGTCTGTCTCATTCAGGGGTTGCCGGGTTCGGGCAAATCGCGTGTGGCGGCCGAGATCGTCAGTCAGGCGGCTGCGCGCGGCGATCGCGTCCTCTTGCTGGCCGCTGGACCGGCCGGACTCGATCGCGTCCTGGAACAGGTCGGCCGGCGCGACTCGCTCTGGCCGGTCCGCCATCCGCAGCCCGGTGAGACCCTCGAATCGCTGCCGCCGTGCATTCGGCCCTTCGTCCCCGAAGAGCGCTCCCGAGTTGTCCGCGAAATGGCAGCGCAGGCAACTCGCGCCCAGCTTCAGGCAGCGGAGCAGTTACGGCAGCGCCAGTCCGAACGCGCGACGTGGGATCGTCTGACAACGCTCGCCGCGGAACTGGCCCAGGTGGAAGATGGCCGCACGGCTCTCGAAAGCCTGCGGGTCCTCGCGCCTCAGGACATTCCGCAAGCGTTGCAATCGAGTCCGTTCGCCGGCGAATTGAAGACTTGCCTCGAACTGCGCGACGGTGAATGCGAGCGCGTTGCCAGGGAGCGGGCCAGTTTGCAGCAGAAACGCGAAGCGATCGTCAACGAGCGCGCGCCGCTGGTTTCCGAACGCGACGGCCTGCATCCCCTGCTCGAAGCGCGACGTCAGGGACAGTGGTGGAATGTCACTTTCTGGAAAGCCCGGTTCCAAACGGGACTGCAGGAGCGCGACGACGAACTGAGCCGCCAGCTCGCTGAACTGGATCAACAAAGTGTCGCTCTCGCCGAACAGGAGCGACAGTTCGACAAGGATCGTGAGTCCGTCAACGCTCGCTGTGAGGAGCAGTGCCGGCAGTTGCTGGAGCGCGAGACGGCCCGCCGCCAGGAAGAATTCACCCGCGCCGGCGAGACTCTCCGCCAGCAATGGGATGAGGCGTGCGCCGCCTTGTTGCCAGGCTCGCCGCGCCCCGTCGCGGATACCGTCGAGGCGGTCGAGCAGGTCCGCTCGGCCTGGGAAGCGCTGCTGAAACAGGACGAACGGCAAGCGGACTTCACCGCGCGCTGGGTCGCCGCTCTCGAGGAAGTCGCTCCCGCGCTGGCAGGCCAGCTTCTCGCCAGCGCCAACCTCGTCGCGACAACCTTCGCTGCCCTGGCCACCGACACGAGTCCGCAGTCGTTCGATCTGCTCGTCGTCGAGGAAGCCGAGTTGATGAACGAGGCCGAACTGATGCGAGCCGCTCGCGCTGCCCGGCGCTGGGTGCTGATCGGTGAGCCGGACGCCCCTGTTCCCGCGCGCACGCCGCGGACCTTCGCGCCGCGCACCGGCCCCTTCCACCGACTCTGCCAGGTGCTGCACGCCTCGCCGCGCGCCTTGCCGTTCCGCTGGTCGCGTTCCGAGTCGCGGTTGTGCTGCCGGCTGCGTCCGGTGCCAGACGATCTGCGCTCCTCGATACAGAGCGAGCCTGTCGTGGATTGTCCCGAGATCGAACTGTTTATTCTGGCCCCGCCGCGTCAGGAGCCACAACTCGTCGAGGTCCACTTCCCGCTGACGACGCCCGCGGGCGAGGCGAAATCGTTCATCCTGCGCGAGTTGCAAGAGGTCGCCGCCCACGCTCGCGGCTCGGCCTTCGTGTGGTCCACGGCTCCGGACGCTCTGCTGGTGCAGATGGGCGACGTCGTGGCGGAGGCCTGGCAGGGATACGAACGAGCCTGTCTTGAGGAAGGCGTTTGCGAAGTGGTTCGCACCGGAGACGATCGCACCGCTTTCGAGACACTCGGCTTCGAGTTCTCTCTCGCGGCCGGCTGGACCCGCGCTCGCGCCGAATCCTGGCTGGGGAAGCATCTGAACTTCCACGACCTGGGCCGGACGGCGTACCTGGGACGTCTGCACCGCTCGTGTCCTGTCCTGGCTTCTTTCCTGGACGCGAGCCTTTTCCGTCGTCAAGGCCCGCTGCTTTCAGCGGCCGAGTCCGATGGTTCCGTCCGCTTCGTCGCCGTGCCATCGGCGAAGGACAGCGACGGCCGGCATCCTGGACCGAGTGGCGGTGCCGGTCTGGAGACCGACCTCACCCAGCCCGCCTCGGCCGAACGATTGCCGGCCGAGTTCCGCAACGCGCTGCCGCGCCAGGGACTGGTCAATTATCCCGAAGCGCTGGCTGTCGTGCGAACGCTGGAAACGTTGCTGAGTGATGATGCTTTCCGAGCCGAGGCGAGCGTCTGGCAGCGGCATCAATTCCCGGCAACCTGCGGCCGGGCCGACACGCCGGCGGACGCTTGCCAGGGCCGAACCGCGACTCACTCGCCGGTCATCGTCCTGACCGCCCTGTACGAATCTCAGGTTCGTCTGCTGCGGACGCTGGTGAATCAATCCGCGCCCTTGCGTCAGGCCGGACTGACGCGGCTCGGCGAAGGCCGCTTCCATCTTCCCGGCGCGGACGCTCTCGACATCGTTGTCGAGTCGCCGCCTGGCTTGCGGCAGCGGGAATGTCTGGTCCTGCTGCTGAGCCTGACGCGCAGTCACTCGCATCGGGCAGTCGCATTTGGTGAACAGCCTGGATGGCTGCCGCTCGCCCTGACCCGTGCCTGTGGCCGGCTGCTGCTGCTGGGCGATCCCGGCACGCTGGCGCGCCGAACGCAGTGGCACGGTGCGGTCGATCATCTCGACGAGACGGCCGGTGAGCGCGAGCGCGAGCTAATCGACAGCTTGCTGCGCTGCCTGCCGGAAGCCGAGGGTTCGCTTTCTCCTCCGCCGGCTGCGGAATCCGCCAGAAGGTAGTCCATGACTGCGGCCAACCCTTTTTCGTGGCCCGGCAGTCGAGCGCTGGCCGGCTGGTGGCCGCTGTTGCAGCGCTGGCAGCCCCGCGCTGTCTGGCTGCACCATCTCCTGCTGCACCGCGTCGAGGCGCTCGTCGCCGTCTCGGGTTCCCCTGCCCTGGACCGGCTCAACTTGCTGCTGCTAGAATCGCTGACCCTCGCCGACTCCGCAAGTCTCGCCGCACGGCTCGGACTGGACGCCGCCCTTCTCAATCGTCTTCTCGCCGAACTGCAAACCGCCGGTCTGATCGTGACCGCCGGATCGGCCCGGACGCTGACCGACGCCGGCCGCGCGGCGCTGGCGGGCCAGGGCGGCGCCTGCACCCTTCAGGAACGACGCACGTTCTATTTCGCCGAGGGTGACGCACGCCATCCAGGAACGAAGTTTCTGCCTCTGGACGATCCGCCCTCCACGCCGGCTCCGGAAAGTCCCGATTGGCGCTTCGACGTCGAGACGCTGCGCGCGTGTCTGGCCCGGGATGCGGAATGGAAGCAAGTGACCGGCTTCCCGCAAGACGTGCGCGGTCTTCTCGAGTTGGCGGGGACGGACGATTGGCGGCGCGTCGTCCTGGAGCGCGCCGAGCATTTGCCCATTGTGCTGCTGCTCGCGGAGGATGGGCGCTTGCGCGGGTTCGCGGTGCAGACGCCAGCCTGGACGCTACAGAGAGAGCAGCCAATCCTCGATCTGAAGAGTGGCTGGCGCGAGGCGCTGCCGGAACTGACCGACGAGATCGATCTGGCGGAATGGCGGCAAGCCTGGCGTGCCTGGGGCCAGCCGCGCGGCCTGCCTGTTGGTGAACTGGAGGCGTGCGTCCTGGAGCCGCAGGGAACTCGTTTGCGTGTCCGCGCTCCGCAACCTCTGGTGGAGCGTTTGCGTACAGCGCGCAGTGACGCTCTCAAAGGCGAAGCGTGGCTCCTGGCCGGCAGCGCCGAACGCACCCGCGCCGCTGGCCTGATCGAACTGCGCGAGGATGGTTGATGCCGCTTGCGGCTTGGCGGTCTTTCCCGCTAAGCCGCAAGCGGCGAAGACAGTTTTCACCCTAATCGCGATCTTCCTCAAGGCGAACGCGATGAGCAGTCTGGGACGCCATCCACGCCACACAGCGCGCCCAACTGGAGGACGTCCCCGGCGTCAGGCTGCCTAGCAGACGCGAGGCGACAGCGCCCGTCGCTGACGGCACACTCGCCGCCACGCCGTCGAGCGTCAGCGCGGCCAGGATGCCGAACCCGAGCGCCTTGCGCGCCTCCGCCTGAATGCCGGCGGTATCGGTGCGGGCCATCGGCGTGCCGTTGAACGCCTGCGACAGAAGCGCCCAGAGCAGGCCGTTTCTTGTGCCTCCTCCCGACAGCAACACCCGATCGATCTGTCTCTCGCGCGGCAGATAGCGGCGCACCGCGCCCGCGACTCCCTGGGCCACGAAGTGAGTCGTCGTGCAGAGCAGATCGTGCAGGCTGACGTTCAACTCGCGCGCTTCCTCAATGGCCTGGGCCGCGAACGTGCTGCCAAAAGCGTGACGCGGCAGACTGCGTGGCGGACGGCGCTGCAATATCGGATGAGCCAGCCAGCGTTGCAGCAGCGCCTCGACACAGCGTCCCTGGACCGCGTGTTTGCCGCCCGGATCATAGGTTTCGCGCCCGCTGGTCACCTGACGCATCAGGGAATCGAGCAGGACGTTACACGGCGCGGCCTCAAAGCCAACGATGTCGTGGAGCCGGCCGCCCGCCGGCAGGTAGACGACGCGGGCCAGACCGCCGAGGTGCAGCAGGAGCCGGCTCTCGGTGGGATGGCGGAACAGGAGATGGTCGGCGAGAGCGGCGAGCGGCACGCCCTGCCCTCCGGCGGCCACGTCGCGCGAGCGAAAGTCGCTGACCGTGGTCACGCCGGTTCGTTCGGCGATGACGGCTGGCATTCCGAGAGCGAGGGTCGAGGGAAATCGGCCCTCGGGATCGTGCCAGACGGTGTGTCCGGGACAGCCGATGCACTGCACGCGCTGCAGACTGAAGCTGGCCCGGTCGGCCACTTGGCGGCTGGCTGCGGCAAACGTCTCGCCCAGCAATCGATGAAGCAGGCTCACCTGGCGTGTGGTCGCCTCGGCGCCGCCTCCCGACACGCGCATCAACAGATCGCGCAGATCGGCCGGGTAGGGCTGATGCTGCACATGAAGTGGACGGACCTTGAGGTCGAGACCGGCGCCGTCGATTTCCAGCAGAACAGCATCGACGCCGTCGGCGCTGGAGCCTGACGCCAGTCCAATGATCCAGCGTGGGGACACGAGTCACCCTCCCACCGCTCGCGCCGCTTGCGGCCTGGCGGGTTGACCGCCAGGCCGCAAGTGGCGACGAGGGTCACGCCGCCAGTTGGAGGGGCTGACAGGCCTGGACGCACGCTTGCACGAAACACTCGAACAACTGCATGTCCAGGGCGGACGACGTCTCCGACTCGGGATGCCACTGGACGCCGATACAGAACCAGTTCGGATCGGTCGCCTCGATGGCCTCAATGACCCCATCGGGCGAGAGAGCGCAGACCCGGAAGCCGGCGCCGACTTGCCGGACGGCCTGGTGATGCGCGCTGTTGACGCGCAACTCGCCGCCGCCGTAGATCTCGTCGAGGCGCGTGTTCGCCTCCAGCAGCACCAGATGACGGTGCGCCGCTCCCGTCGGATCGGAGTGCGGCATCGCTCGCGGCATGTCCTCGGGCAGATGCAGATGCAGCGTGCCGTTGCAGGCGACGTTGATCTGCTGGATGCCGAGGCCGATGCCCAGCAGCGGCATGCGCCGTTCGATCAGCAGCCGGACCAGCGCGCGGTCGCTCTCGTCGCGCCGCTCCGCCATCGGTCGAAGTGCGGGATGGGTCGGCAGTCCGTGGCGGCGCGGGTCGAGGTCCATGCCGCCCGAGAGGACGAAGCCGCTGACGTGATCGAGGAAGGCGTTCAGCTCCTTTTCCTTGCCCAGCGGCGGCATCACGATCGGCAGCCCGCCCGCGGCGAGGATCGTATCGATGTAGCCGAGGGGAAGCCGCAGATGTGCGTTGTGATGTTTGTTGGTGGGGACAAAGTCGGCGTTGATGCCGATGAAGGGCCGCGTCTGATGGGCCATCGTGCTTCTTCCTTGAATAACCGTGCCATCTTGCCTGTTCCGTTCCAGCCGGTGCCGTCCCGCCATCCTGACAGGCCGGCTCTCTGCGCGGGGACTATAGCGATAGCATGCGCACGCAAACAAGGTCTCCTTGAGGACTCAGCCCAGACGCTTGCGAAACCTCGTCATGCTCAGCACGAGCAAGACGATGGCCATCGCCCAAAGCACCAGCGCATGCTGCTTCAGTTCCATCCAGCCGGCCCCGCGCAGAATCACACCCCGCGAGGCATCGATCATCCAGGTAGTCGGAATCGCATAGGCCAGGGCCAGGAAGAAAGGCGGCATCGACTCGACCGGGAAGACGTATCCGGACAGGAAAATAGACGGGATGACCGTTCCCATGGCCAGTTGCATCGAGGCGTCGCGCGTGGCGGCCCGCGTCGAGATCCACAGACCCAGGCCGAGCATCCCCAGAATAAAGGGCATCCCCAGGCCGAGCAGCGTCAGGAAGGAGCCGTGGATCGGCACCTGAAAAACCGTCCGCATCAGCAGGACAATCAGGCAGAACTCGATCAGGGTCAGGCAGAAGTACGGGAACAGTTTGCCCAGGATCAATTCGCCGGCCCGCACCGGTGTCATGAAGAGTTGCTCCAGAGTGCCGTTTTCCTTTTCGCGGACAATGGCGTTGGCCGTCAGCATCACCGCCATCATCTGGCACATGACGACCAGCAGTCCCGGGATGAAGAAGTTGGCCGAGCGCGTGTCGGGGTTGAAGAGGACCTGCGGCCGGGCCTCGATCGGCAACGGCCGGCTGCCCAGGAGTTGCTTCAGCGATTCGCGCAGGACGATGGCGTTGCCGACGTTGACGGCCTCGGCGGCGATGCTAGATTGCGAGCCGTCCACGAGGATGAGGATCTGCGACGTCTGGCCTGCGACCATGCGCCGCGAGAAGTCCTCGGGGACCTTGATGCCGACGTGCGCTCGCCCGGCGATGATGGACTGGCTCAGGTCCGCATCGGTGAAAACCTCCTCGACGACGGTGAAGTCCTCGCTGTTCACGAAACTCCGCACCAGCAACCTGCTTTCCTGGGTGCGTGCCTGATCGAAGACCACGGTCGGAACGTGACGGACATTGGTATCAATGGCGTAACCGAGCATGAACAGTTCGACGACGGGAACGAACAGGCTGAAGAACAGCGTGGTCGGATCGCGGATGATGTGCAGGAACTCCTTGCGCGCAATCGAGACGGCGCGCTGCACCGATAGACCGGCCGGAGGAAGGGGTGAAATGAGCAGCGCCATGGTTTGCCTTTTTCTTGCCGCTTGCGGCTT
>JBBSDR010000140.1:0-9671 GCA_038240465.1 Gemmatales bacterium | reverse complement strand
CGTTGAAATTCGTGATGATACGATGGCGCAGCACCGGCACCGACACAGCCCGCACATCCTCGCACGAGACGTAATAGCGCCCATGCAGCACGGCGCGGGCCTTCGCGGCCAGGATGAGGAACTGCGTCGCGCGCGGGCCAGCCCCCCAGGTGACGTAATTGCGGATGAACTCCGGCACCTCGGAAGCAACCGGGGGACGCTCTGCCGATGCCGACACCGGGACCCGCGTTACCGCGGGCTTCCGCGTTAGACGCGTGAACTTCATCGCATAGCGGATCACATAGGGAGCGACCGGCACCTTGCGGACGATGTCCTGCATCTCCAAAATGTCCGTCGCCGACAGCACCGGATCGATCTTTGGCGCGTGCGTCGAAGTAGTCATCTCGACAATGCGGAACTCCTCCTCCTCCTCCGGATAATCGACCTGGATGTTGAACATGAAACGATCCTGCTGCGCTTCGGGCAGCGGATACGTTCCTTCCTGCTCGATCGGGTTCTGCGTTGCCAGGACGAAGAACGGATCGGGCAGCTTGTGGCGATTGCCGCCCACCGTCACCTGACGTTCCTGCATGGCCTCCAGCAGAGCGGCCTGCGTCTTCGGCGGCGTGCGGTTGATCTCGTCGGCGAGGAGGATGTTGGCGAACAGCGGGCCATGCAGGAACTTGAAGACCCGCTGCCCGGTCATCTTGTCTTCCTGCAATACCTCTGTGCCGGTGATGTCCGAAGGCATCAAGTCCGGCGTGAACTGAACGCGGCTGAACGACAGCGACAGCGACTCGGCCAGGGTGCGGATCATCAGCGTCTTCGCCAGGCCGGGCACGCCGACAAGCAGGCAGTGGCCGCGCGCGAAGATCGAGATCAGCAACTCTTCGAGAACACGCTCCTGGCCGACGATGGCCTTGTTCAACTCCTTGCGGATGCGGCGATAGCCCTCGTTGAGGCGCTCGATGGCGGCGACATCGCTGTCGATGCGCGGCCATGATTCCGGCGCGCCGGCAGGAGCCGAAGAAGGCGAACGGGAGGGGGCCTCCTCGATCGGATCGAGAAGGATGGGTTCATCGTCGGTCGAGAGCCAGGTGCCGCAGCCGCACAGTCGCCGCCCGCCCTCCGGCACCTGAACCATCAGCCCACACGTCCTGCACCGGATGTTCGGCATCGCTGAATCCTTGTCACTTGTTCGCCATCTCTGCCAGATGCACCACCCCATCCCCCGCCCGGATCAGCAGTCCCCCCGGCGTCCGCGCCACCACGATCAGCTCGTCCTCGACTGCGATACCGGTTCGCCGCACGGCCAGGTTCGCGGTCCGCGCCGGCAAGTTGAGCCGCTGGACTATTTGTCCCGTGCGTGCATCGCAAATCAGCAGGGGGACGCTCTCGGCGACGTTCCATGTCAGGATGCATTCTAACCGTCTGCCGGTCATCGGTACAGGGACTGCCAGCTTCTGCCGCTCGACCGGCCAGGCCAGCAGCCAGTCGCCGGCGCGGGCCGTCCGCCATTTCCCACTCGGCCCCTCCAGGCGGCGCCTCCATCGTCGCCGACCGTCTTCGAGCGAATACGCCAGCAATTCTCCTTCGTGGACCAGATAGAAACTGCCAGGATCGCGGCTGATGCTCGTCATGGAAGGCGAAGGAGATGGTAAGAGCGTGGACCAGAGCCAGCGGCCGCTGTCGATGCGCTCCAGCGTCGTGCCATGATTGCGCGGCACGACTGCGAGGAAGCTGTCGGGACCAAGAGCGAGCCGCTGAACGGGCAAGCCGCTGAGTGTACTGGGAGCCAGCAGCGGACGCGACCAGCGTTTCTCCCCCGTCTCCGGATCGATCGACGTGACCGGGCCGGCGCGAAATGCGCTCACGACAGCGCCGCTTTGGGCATCGAGGACCTCGCCACGGTCGGGTAGCAAGACGATGTCTTCGCCCGCCTCCAAAGAGAGAAGTCGCCCCGGCACATCGGGCCAGCGGAGAAAGGACGAGTACGCCCGGCGCGTCCACAACACCGTTCCGGTCTCGGCGTCGAGAGCGAACAGCCGCTGCTGCCCCTCAAGAAAGAAGAGACGACCGGCGACGACATGGAAATCAGACAGCGAGCGAGTGAGTTTCTGCTCCCACAGGACTTGCCCCTCGCTCCGTGTCAGACAGACGACGCCTTCCGTTCCCGCAGCGAGAATGGTGTCGGCGTGCAGCCCGATCCATAGCGGCGACAGCGACAGTTCTCTCTGCCATAAAGATTTCCCCGTCGATGCCTCCTGACAGATTAACTTTGTCCCGCGAACGGTGAAAAACCGATCGGTCACTCGGGCCAGCGTTCCCGTTCCGTCAGGGATCAGCGGCCGTTCGCCGGGCGCGGAGACCTGAGACCATGAACGCAGCAGCGGCAGAGACAGCGCGGCGCGAAGTTGCAGCGATTCCTTGTCGCGCTCGCGCATCACCCAGGCGAAGACCGAACGCCCATCGCCCAGCGCGGGAATACGCCACCGCCTGCGTTCGGGAAACACCTCGCGGATGAGTGCCTGCCGCGCCAGGCGATCGAGGACGGCGCGGGCGGCTTCGGGGCATCCCTGCTGCTCGTAGAGCCGGGCCAGGTTCACCAGTGCCAGCGCCCGGTCGTCGTCGCCGCTCGGCTGCAACAGGAAGTGGCGCAGCGCTGCCGTCGCGGCGCCCGGGTGAGTTGCCTCTTCGAGGGGAGTGAACTTCGGCAGGACAGTTTTCGGCACGCATCCCTCTTCGCGCTCCAGGCGTGCAAGCCAGTGAATCGCCCACCAGCGCGCCGTTTGTGGCCGGCCGCGTTCGTCGAGGAGAGTGGCCCGCATCAATTCCGGTTCGGCCAGCAGCGCCTTGCAACAGGCGACGGCGCGAGCCTGTTCTCCCGCGCGGAGCCAGAACGAGGCGGCGCGCGAAAGGGCCTGGGACCGAAGCGCTGCCGGGAAATAGTGTCCGGCGGCACACTCGATCAAGGTGACGACCTGCTCGCGATGCCCCGCCTTCATCTCGCGATCGGCCGCGGCAAACAGGGCGCGCTGTTCTGCCATCCATGCCAGTTCGCGCAACGGCTCTCCTGACAGCCGCTCGCTGCCGGCGAGAAGGGCCGCCTTACGAAAGGATTCGACCGCGCGTTCCGGTTGCCCGGCATCGACGAGAGCGCTGCCGAGGCGATACTGATCGATGGCCGATCGGGGACGCTCCTCCGCCTCCTTCTTTCGCTCCGGCAAGCGGAATCGCGGCGGGGCGAAGACGTGCAACCCCTCGCGATCCGCCACGGCCAGGATGCCGTCGCCAAACGCGAAGTTGCCCGAAGGAAGGCCGTGCGCCTGCGTCGCATCCGCGGGCTGCTCGCCATCCTCCTGACGCACCAGGTAGACGTGATGCAAGGTCGGCCAGACGATGAGATCGCCGGCCAGCAGACCGCGGCCGAGCGTGTGAATCGGCCCAGCGCCGCCGGTGCGGAACCAGCCGCCGCGATCGCTGCCATCACTCGAATTGATCGCCCGCAGGCCCGGCGACGGCGTCCGCGTCGTCAGCAGCACTCGCCCTTTGGCGACGCCGAGCAGATGCTGCACCTCGATGTGATCGCGCTCCCAGAGAACACCGCCCGTCCAGGGATCGAGACACAGCAGCAGATCGGAATCGGCGGGAGCGACATAGAGCCGGCCTTCCGCGAACACACACGGATTGAGATCGCGCGGCCAACCGGGCTGCGTTTCGTCCTCGGGGACATGAAGCGGGCGATAGCGCATGCCCCATGTTGGCTGGCCCGTGGCAGCGTCGAGCGCGACGACGGCGCCGGAGTGCGTGCAGTAGAAAAGCTGGCCGCCGGCCAGGGTCAGCAGATGATGCCGATAGCGCGTCTCGCCGCCGGGCAACTCGCGGGTCGAACAGACGTCGCGTTTCCACTTCAGCGCCGGTGATTGCCGGCCCGCCAGCGCGTAGCAGTGGATGGCCGTCGTCGTGCGGTTGGGTTCCAGACGCACGACGGCGACATAGGCATGTCCGCCGGCCGCCAGGGGAGTCCCCTCGAAGGCCGCGTTGTTCTTCGCTCCCTCGAGGACGACACGCCAGCGGAGACGATTGCCCCGGGCGTCGGGAGTCAGGTCGAGACAGGCCAGGACGCTGGCCCCCTCACGAGACCGTTCGCGCTCCTTGCGGTCGCTGCGCAGGGCCTGGACGCCAAGACGGACCAGGACGCAATCCTCAGTCGCGGTCAGCGTATAGCGAAGGTCGAGCGGCGCGGGCAACTCCAACTCCGGCGCGATGCCGTCGGTGAGCTGGCCGGCGTCGCACCACACTTCGCGCTTGCCGGTCTTGACGTCGAAAGCCGTGACGTCACGGGCGTCGGCGAACAACACCCGGGTGCCGGCGACGATCGGAGAGAAGGCCAGCGAACGAGCGACATCGCCGGGAGTCTTGACCTCGCGTGGCGGCCGATCGGCGACAGGCTTTGCCGATGCCAGGGGGACGGACCACTGAACGCCATCGCGGACGAGCCGGCTCAGACTGTCCGGCGTCAGCGCATCGGCCGGCAGGATCCGATTGCGCGATGAAGCGCCGGCAAAGGTGGGCCAGTCGCGGACGGCGATGGCAGGGGTATCGCGTTCGCGCCGGGCAATCTCGGTCAGAGCTTTCCAGTAGACGCCTTTCGACCCCGCCAGATGGCCCTCGGCGCTGGGATGACGTTGGCGAAAGGCCTCGAGCGTGGCGGACCAGTCGTCGGAGCGGTCGCCGGCGAACCAGCGCGCCAGCAGTTGCCGGGCCTGGATGGCTGGCTCAGCGGCGCGGGCGTCGGGATGATGCGCGCTGAACAGACGCCACCAGCCATCCGCTTCCTCGAAGTCCGCGCGCTCGAAGGCCAGGTCGCCGAGCATTTCGAGCGCGGCGCGGCCCGACTCGGTGCAGAACGCCTCATCGACGACGCGCTGCAGCAAGCGAGCGTCGCGGCCAGCCTGACCTTCCTCGAAGCCCTTGCGCGCCTGGCTGTCAACCCGGCGACGATACTGGCGCAGAACGTCCGGAGGAAAGCGCGCGAGACGAGCTTGAATGGCCCGGCGAACTTGCATGACTTGATTGGGTTTGACGGCAGCCAGATCGTTGCCGGAGGCGCCGAGCAAGGCGAGCAGTTCGTCGAGAAGTTCGGTCCAGAGCGTCTCCGAGGCCGTCCTTCGCGCGGCTGCCTCCTTGACAGCCAGTTCGTCGAAGCGCCGGCCAAGAGCGGCAATTTCGCCGGGAAAGATAGGTGCATCGTCGGCGCGGGAGAAGACGTTCAGGCCGAGCAGCACTGCGATCGCCACACTGCGGATCACCTTGATTCCTCGCTTGAAATAGACTCGGAGACGAGACTCACTTCTCCACCGGCTTCAGCGTGACGGAGCGAAGGTCCATGACGGCGGCGGCAGCCTTCTTCACCGGCTTCACGGTCAAGGTAAAGCGCTCTGCCTTGTCGAGTTTGATCGTCCCAATCTCGCGCGGCTTGAAATTCTGGAAGTGACCCGTGTCCTCCACAATGAATTTCAGCGACTGTCCCCCGATCGCCAGTTCGACCTCGCTGCCGCCCTGGCCCTTGCCGCAACCTTGCAGCACCTCGACCGCGAACCGCCCGGGCTTTGCGACAGTCAACTCCCACGATGCCGAGTCGTCCGCCCGCGTCCAGTATCCGAGCGTGTTCTTGTGCGGCAACGGCTCGTAGCGCAACTGGATGCCGTGGACGGCAGCGGTGCGTGCCGGCAGCGTCACCGTGCCATCGGCTGCTTGCGGGTTCGGAACATAATCGGGGTTCGGCTTCATCCTTTTCGCGCCCACCTCTTTCCGCCAGTTTTCGAGCTTCTCGGCCAGGTCCTGCACCAGCTTCGGATTGGACTCGCTCAGGTTGCGGCCCTCTCCGGGATCTTTCCTGACATCGTACAACTCGCGGCGGCCGTCCTCGTAGAACTCGATCAGTTTGTGATCGCCGGCTCGGATGGCAGCGCCGGGTTTCCCGCCCTGGTTGCTGTAGTGAGGATAGTGCCAGAACAGATGCTCGCGCTTGAAAGCCTCGTGTTTCAACAGCGGTACGATGCTGACGCCATCCACCTTCGCCTCGTGCTTGACGCCACAGGCGTCGAGGACCGTCGGCAAGAAGTCGATACTGCTCACCGGCGCGGAAACAGTGCTGCCCGGCTTCGTGACCCCCGGCCACTTGACGATCAGCGGTACGCGCAGGCCGCCCTCGTAGAGCATGCCCTTGCCGTCGCGAAGCGGCGAATTGATCGTCGGCGGCGTGTTCGGCCCCTCAAGGACGCACAGCCCGCCATTGTCCGACGTGAAGACAACGAGAGTGCGGTCTGACAGTTTCAGGTCGTCGAGCTTTTTGAGAACGCGGCCCACGCTCTCGTCGAGGCTCTCGATCATGGCGGCATAGAGAGGGTTGCCCTGCTCGCCCGGCCGGCCCGGCTTGTAGCGCGCCGCCAGGTCCGCCTTCGCCTTCAGCGGAATGTGGACCGCATAGTGAGCGAGGTAGAGGAAGAACGGCTTCTCTCGATTCGTTTCGATAAACTTCTCTGCCTCCGCGGTCAGACGATCGGTGAGATACTCCCCCTCGGGCGCCTGCTCCAGCCCCGGCATGAACCGGCCAGCCTTGTTCCGAAAAGGCGCGAAATAGCTCAGGGGTGAGCCGGTCTGGTCGCCAGCGACGTTGACCTCGAAGCCGCGCTGTTCGGGTCCGGCTCCCTTGCCGCCCAGGTGCCACTTGCCGATGTGGCCCGTGGCGTAACCGCTCGCCTTCAGGGCCGAGGCGAGGGTCAACTCACCCGCCGGGAGTTCCTGGTTGATGACGGGACGGAGCAGCTTCTGATCGGAACGGTCGGGCCGGCCGGGGAGCCAATCGGTCAGGTTGAGCCGTGCCGGATACTTGCCCGTCAGGAGGGCGGCCCGCGTCGGCGAGCAAATGGGCGCCGCGGCATACGCATCGGTAAACCGCACGCCGGCTCCTGCCAGGCGGTCGAGGTGCGGCGTCTTGTGATACCTGCTGCCGTAGCAAGCGAGATCGGCCCAGCCGAGATCGTCGGCCAGGACGATGACGACGTTGAGCTTCTCCGCGCCGCGAAGCGAGGAGGGGGCGACAAGCAGCCCGGCCAGGAGGATCGCGATCGCTCTCGGTTTCATGTCAGTCCCACTTCTTTATCGAGCCGGCAGTGGCGGAAGAGGCTTCCGGGTGAGCAACTTCATTCTCGACAGTGAGTCCACCCGATTCCAGATTTTGTCCTGTTTTGCCGCGCACCTACCAGCAGACAGCATACCGGACATCATGTGCCAAGTGGCGCGGCATTTGCTACCCCCCTCCACGATCAATGTGTCCGGATGAGACTTTGTCCTCTAGCGGGAGTGCTTCATGAGTACGGGTGGACCTTTCGGCGGCGGCGGCGGACTCTTTGGCGGCATGGGTCCTCAGGGGCCGCACGGAGCGTGGCCGGGCTGCGGTTGCAGCAGTCTGATCATCATTCTCGCCGGGCTGATGATGGCATTCGGCGGCTGTATGCGTATGGTCGGGTTTTGATTTCCCGCTCCTTCGGCCCCGGCTGAAGAGCGACCTGTTCTGGAGGAAGCGACAATGCGAGCAATTTGCGGAGCCATCATCACCGCCGGCGCACTGATTGGCATGGGCCTGGTGGCCCTGGCCTTTGGGACGCGCTACCATACTGTCTCGGACCATCGATTGGTGGTGGTCCATCTCGACGATGTCGACCGTCCTCTTCTGTTCATGCTTGTCTTCACGGCTGGCGCGGTCGTGATCGGCCTGGGCATTTCGTTTCTCGGACTCGCTTACCATCACAAACGGCGCACCGATGAAATGGCCCTGGAGCGCGAACGTCACTCGGCACGGCAGCGAACATCTGTCTGATTCACGGCTCGTCGAATGGGTCTTCCCAGGGGCAAGCGAGACCAGGACTGGTGGAGAGAGGCGAAGTCATGGCACGCACGAGCAAGCGGAACGTACCCCTGCCGGCCGAAGAACAGGCTTCGGCCGGCACTCCGGTTATCTCGGTCATTCCGATCATCCCTGTCAATCCTGAATCGGTTGAGGCCAAAAAACCTCGAAAGCCACGGACACCCAAAGCGGCGCAGGCCACCCCGGAAGTGGTTCAGTCAACCGCCACTGAGCAGGCAGCGAACGGCGCCAAAACCGGCCGGACCCCACGCCGGCCGGCTGTTCAGGAACCTGCATCGCTCCCACTGGTTGAGGTATCCCTTCCGGAACCGACGCTGGCGGTTGCGCCACCCGTTCAGGAAAGTCCGCCGCCGCAGTTTCAGCAGCAATTCCATGCGCTTGAGGAACTCAACGGACAGTCCCAGACACTGATGCGGGAACTGCGCGACTCCCAGCAGCGTCTGTTGCATTTGTGCAACGAGTTGATCGGCAAGCAGGAAGCCGTGCCGCCTCCGCCGGTTCAGCCGCCTCCTCAGGAAAGCCCGACCGATTCGCGCTTGCAGCAGCAGTTCGAGGCGCTCGCGGACCTTACGCGCCAGTCGCAGTCGCTGATGCAGGAACTGCGTGACTCTCAGCAGCGCGTGCTGAACCTGTGCGGGGAGTTGAGCGTTAAACTCGAAGACCAGTTCGGCCAGTATCAGGTCGAGGTCCGGGAAGTGCGAGAAGACATGCGCAACTTCTCAACGCAACTGAACGAGATGTTCGGTCAGATGATACGGCTCAAGGAGGAGGAACGGCTCAGAGAGCAAGAACGACTCAAAGAGCAAGAAAGGCTCAGAGAACAGGAACGACTCAAGGAACAGGAGCGCCTGCGCGAACAAGAACGCATCAAAGAACTGGAACGCATCAAAGAACTGGAACGACTGCGAGAGCAAGAACGGCTCAAGGAACAAGAACGGCTCAAGGAGCAAGAACGCGCAGCAGCCGAGGACCTCCTGATCAAGCAGCTCGAACAGGAAGCCCCGAAAGCCATTCCCGCGCCCGAAGCCGCATCGGAGCCGGCATCTTTACCCGAGCGCGGCTGGCTCGGAGTGACGGTCGAACCGGCGGTGCTGGTGGACGCCGTCGTGACAGGTTCTCCCGCCGCTTTTGCCGGCCTGGAACCAGGCGACGTGATTACCAGCGTCAACGAGACACCCGTTGTCAGCGCCAGCCAGTTCCTCAGCCTGATTCATGAAACCGAAGCGGGAAAGCAATTCGCGATCCACGTCCTTCGAGGTGGCAAGACCGAAACGATCCTGACACGTTGCGAGTCCATCGCGCCGAAAGCCTCTTCTGGAGCCGAGGAACCGAGCTGGCTTGGCGTGACCGTCGAGCCGGCGGTCGTGGTGGACGAGGTGTTTGCCGAAACCCCTGCCGACTTCGCCGGGCTGGACCCGGGCGACGTGATCACCGGCATCAATGGCGTCCGCATCCTCGACGTGGAGGAACTCGAAGCCCTGGTCAACCAGGCTGTGGGAGAGGAAGTCACCTTGCAACTCGCTCGCGGCGAAGAAGTGCGTGTCGTCCGCGTCCAACTCGACGCTCCCGCCGGCGACGAGGACGAGGACGAAGAGGATTGATCGATCGCAACCAGCCCCGAGCGCAAGCGAGGGGTGAGGCGAAGAAACCCCTCGCTTGCGCTCGGGGCTGGTTGCGATCGATCAGTAATCCGCGACGGAACCGTCTTTCAAGCGTGCGCCCGGCCAGCGATACGACTGCGGCTTTTTCGCCTCCTCCG
>JBBSDR010000139.1:0-9690 GCA_038240465.1 Gemmatales bacterium | reverse complement strand
CTGACGAACTGCTTCACCTGCCGGACGAGCCGGCAGGGGTCGTTGCAAGTCCCTCCACGATGGACGAACCACGAGCAGCTATCGTGCCAAACAGTATTGGTCAACCGCCCCCCGTTGTTTTTCCGCCATCTCTTTGCGGAGAAAGCGGACACATCATCGTTTTACTGTAATTCCGCTGGACACCTTCCACAAGAGCGACCATGATTCAGTCACCGGATCAGGTAGGCGCACTCGAAGCTCTGAAGCACATGCTACCCGGCGATTACCTTTCGTCATGGAGGTCATCATGAAGCGGGTATTCCAGTTCATTTCGTTATTCGCCTTCAGCACTCTCGGCACTTCCCTGGTGGGTGATGAACCCCGTGTCAGAAAACAGCCGGCTGGCGACTCGATCGAACAGTTGGGGGACAAAGACCCTGCGAAAGTTTGCGCCGCTGCCAGGACACTCGGCAAACTCGGGGCAGCGCGCGATGCGGTGCCAGCGCTGAAGGAACTGCTGAAGAACCGCAACGGCCGCGTGAAGTGGACTGCCGCTGAGGCACTGTGGCTGCTGGAGCATAAGGCGGCCGATCTGGTGCCGGTCTACGCGGAATTGCTCACGGCGGCGGAAGCCGACGTGCGCGCCGCCTCGGCATGGCGTCTGGGACGATTCGGCAGCGACGCCCGGCCTGCCGTGCTGATGCTGGCAGGTACACTGCGCGACGAGAGTTTCGAGGTTCGCGTTCAGGCCGGACAGGCGCTGGCGAACCTGGGGGCGTTCGCGGAGCCGGCGCTGCCGGCGCTGGTGCGAGCGCTCGGCGATAGTCAACTCGATGAGTCTGGGCAAGTCAACGATAGGGAGGAATCCGCTCGAAAGTCACCCGCGCTCCCCGCGCTCGTCGAACTGGCCGACGATTCGATCCCATTATTGATCGGGACCTTCCGCAAAAACGCCGCCAGGCACCGACCCGAGGACCCCCCTGATAGGCGCGGCTGGGAAGCCGCGAAGCGTGTGGCGTTTGCCTTTCCCGGCTTCGGCGGGCGAGCGCTGGCGCCGCTGTTACAAGCCCTGGACTCAAAGGATGCAGACACTCGCCGGTACGCTGCCCTTGCCTTGCGTGAGATGGCTGAACTCAACGGACTTCCGGCGAACGCCATCGACAAGCTGGAAAAGTGCCTGGACGACCCGAACAATCGCGTTTGCAGCATCGCCGCCAGTGCGATGTCATGGGTTCGGCCATCGAGTACGAAGGCCGTCACAATGCGCGTCAAGGCGAGGGAAGACCTTGAGATTAGTAACAGCGAACTGTTCGCCGACCTGGAGCGAATGTGTCCGCACAACGAGGAAGCTCGCAAGTTACTGTTCCGTCTGCTTGAGGACAAGGATGCTGAAACGGCCCAAGAAGCCCATCGCATCCTGGCCGGACTTGAATTGCCGGCGGATCGGGTACTCGGAGTGTGGACCAAGGCATTGTCGCATGCCAATTCAAAAGTGCGATCCGAGGCGCTTTACGCCTTGATGAAACTAGGCCCGAATGCCAAGACTGCAAAGTCTGCGCTGCACGAACGATTCACAAAGGAAAAAGACTCCGGAATACTCTTTGCCCTAATCAGAATCGATCCGGATGATCCTGCCCTGCTCCCCTGGTTGCTCCGGTCGATGGATGCCGGTGACCGGTCGTTTAGTCTGAGCGCGATCAGGAGTCTCGCGGATCTCGGCCCAAGAGCGAAAGACGCAATGCCCAGGATCGAGGCCTGCCTGTTGAACCTCGGCAAGGGAAAAACCGACGATTTTTATGATGGCCTTTCTGCGCACGATCTCGTGATCGCCACCGTGCGCATCGCGCCGGATTCGGCCAAATCAGCCACCACCCTGCTCAAGGCTTTGCGCCGTCAAGGCATTCGCGACATGCATTGCCCCAAGAACACATGGTACATGCGCGATGTTTTGGAAGATGCCTTGCAAGCCAACTTGCCGGCAGGGGAACTCGTGCTTCGCGAGGCGCTGAAGGATGAGGATACCGCAGTCCGCCAAAGCGCCGCCCTGGTTCTCCTACGAGCAGGACTGGAGATCGAAACGGCCCTCCCCGTCCTGATGGACAAACTGTGGAGCGGAACGGACACTCACGAGGAGCAATCTCGGTTTCAGGGGCGCGTGGTCGAGTTGCTATCGCGCCGCCGACACCCGACAGCGCAGGCTGTGGCGGCAGCGTGGTGCAAGGCATGGCAGGCAGGCAAGCCGAACGTCCGTGAAATCCTGGAGTCGGGGTTGCTCGTGCTGCAATCGGAATCGCTACCACATTTGCTCGATCAACTGCGACAGGCGAAAACTCCGCAAGCCAGGCGGGACCTCGCGCACTTACTGGCACACTTCGAGGGTCAGAGTAAGCAGGTTGTGCCGATCCTGCGCGAGGAACTGCTCGAATCCCACCCTGTCGCTCAGTGCGCCGCCGTGCGGGCGCTGATGACACTTGGCACTGACGCGGCGGAGGCCGTCCCGGAACTGCTCCGACTGCTGAGCAATCCACACCCGGGAATGCGAGCGCTTGCTGCCCAGGCGCTCGGCAGCATCGGCCGCGCGGCGCGGCCGGCCGTGCCGGCTCTGAAGGCGATGTTGAAGGAAACCCAATCGGATCTCCGCATTATCGCCGCCAACGCCCTGAGTCAGATCGACCCCGACGTGAGCGAGGCGCTCACCTTGCTGCGCGATGTTCTGGCGAGCGAGAAGAACGAGGGGGCTATCCATTTCCGCCACGACCGGATCGAACTTCCCGAGGGGGTGAAGGATCGTGCCATTTACCCTGATTCCATTGAGGAGGGCATCGTACGCTTCGGAGAACGGGCCGTTACCGTCCTGGCAGATCTTCTGGACAACGTCGATCTGGACGAATGGTCTGCTGAAAACATCTCGGCTCAATGCGGAGCCAATGCGCGTATTCAGGCGGCTCTGCTGTTAGCGAAACTCGGCCCCGAAGCGAAGACAGCCGTTCCAGCCCTGATCCGGGCGTTGAAGGATCGAGACCCGTTCGTTCGTGACGCGGCCGCCAGCGCGCTCGGGCGCATCGGCCCGGCCGCAAAGCAGGCCGCACCGGACTTTATCACCTTGCTCGAACAGCAGAATCGTGTCGAGTCCGCTGCCGGGACCTGGAGTCCCAGTCCGCGAGCGACCGGCCGTTTCAGGGCCGCAAGCCGTTACGACTACGGGGGACCATTTGATTTCCGCAGCGCCGGCCGAGGCGGTCTGCTGTCCAGGGACGTTGGTTTCGGTTATTATGGCGAGAGCGATCCTTATGCGGACATTCGCCCGACCTATCCGTACGATCCCGCTTATGTTCTGGGCCGAATCGACAGCGAAACGCGCTCGGCTCAACCAATCCTGAGCGAGATGGCCAAAGATCCCAACCACCCGCGCCGGCTCTCCGCCGCGCTGGCGCTGTGGCGAAGCGGCTGTGATGCCCCCGACCTCATTCCAGCGTTCACCGCAGCGCTGGAGGCGCACGCCAGGATCGCGAAAAACGAGACCGTCCCGCTCACCCGCGAAATGCGCGAGTGCCTGGCGGAACTCGACACCCAACTGAAGCCCACGGATCGAGTCATGGCCGAATGGTTGAAGCAGCGGGGGGCGTTCGCCGAGTTGGTGGACCAGGTCGCTGTTGTGGAATTACTCGGACGCCTCGGACCCGACGCCCGAGCGGAGTCGGACGTGATTCGACCGATGCTCCAGGGCGACCGTTGGGATTCCAAAAGG
Organism: Gemmatales bacterium; assembly: GCA_038240465.1. Taxonomy (GTDB): domain Bacteria; phylum Planctomycetota; class Planctomycetia; order Gemmatales; family Gemmataceae; genus JBBRIK01. Next base: position 5,963 of record JBBSDR010000139.1, on the reverse strand, counting down.
CGCGTGGCCGCCGCGCTGGCCCTGTTCCGCATTCGCGGCGAGAAGGACCTCGTGTTTCCGGTCCTGCGCGAGGTGTTGGTGGGGTTGGAGGAACACTCTTCGCTTTACTACCGGCCCGATCAGACTGACACCGCGCGGGTGCACGCGGCGCGAGCGTTGGGAGTGCTGGCCGAGAATGGCGGCGAGCACGCCAAAGCGCTAATTATTGAGACGGCGAAGGGGGACGAAAACCCCTTTGTCCGCGTGGCCGCCCTTGAAGTGATGGCGCGGCAGAAGCCATCGAATGCGGCTGCCATGAGGGGATTGTGTGCGCTGCTTCGTCATACAGACGCCACCGTGCGCTTCGAGGCGGCGTCTGCGTGCGGCCGTTTGGGTCCGCGAGCTAAATTGGGTCTGAAGGCACTCCAGGTCGCAACGGAGGACAGTCAACTTGCCGTTCGGCAAGCTGCAAGACAGGCACTGGACCTCTTGGATTAGGAACAACGGCGTCATAACTTCCCTCTTTCTTGCCGCTTGCGGCTTGGCGGCTGGTCCGCCAAGCCGCAAGCGGCAGGAAATGACCCCGCTCGCATCCAAACCGGGGTACGTCCTTGTCGTTCTGACTTCTTGAGCGCACGCCGACCGGTCACGCCCTCGATCGGGGGTGTGGAGTCGGTGAAATGAAACGAATCTCGACTCACTGTAACTGGGTGGCCGTTGCGCCGCCAAGCACGAATTCCTTCAGGCCTCCTGTTTCCTTTTTCCACCTTCACCGGACCCAATCGTCCTCAATGCGCCGGCGGAACTCCCACCAACGATGCCTTCATGAGCTACTCCACCCCTGACAGTTCCAATAGTCTGACGCTCGATCCGAGCAACGGTCTCATCTCGGGTGTATCGCCTTGAACACCCCGGCGGCATCCTCCCATGATCGACGACGTCGAACATCTCGAAACGCTGCTCAGCGAACCGACGGCCCTGGTGGTCGAGACGTTGTCCCGCCTGGACGGCGACCTGATCTTCCTCGGTGTCGGCGGTAAGATGGGGCCGACCCTGGCGCGCATGGCCAAACGCGCCGACGAACAGTCCGGCAAGCGCCGCCGTATCCTCGGCGTCTCGCGTTTCACCAATCCCAGCGAGCGGAAAAAGCTCGACGCCTGGGGCATCGAGACCATCGCCTGCGATCTGCTCGAAGCCGATCAACTGGCCTGCCTGCCCGACGTGCCAAACGTCGTTCAGATGACCGGGATGAAGTTCGGTGCCACCGGCAACGAAGCGCGCACCTGGGCCATGAACGTCTTCCTGCCGGGGATGATCGCACAGAAATATCGCCGGAGCCGGCTCGTCGCCTTCTCGACCGGCAACGTCTATGGCCTCAGTCCCGTCAAGCTCGGCGGCTCGCTCGAAGACGATCCCTTGCATCCGTCCGGCGAGTATTCGCTCAGCGCGGTTGGCCGCGAGCGCATCCTGCAGTATTTCTCGGGGACCCATCAGATACCGATGGCGATCCTTCGTCTCAACTATGCGACCGAAATGCGCTACGGTGTCCTTGTCGATATCGCGAAGAAGGTGAATTCGGCTGAGGCGATTGATCTGACGATGGGCCATCTGAACGCCCTGTGGCAGGGCGACGCCAACGCGATGAGCCTGTGCGCCTTCGCTCACGTTGCCACTCCGCCGTTCGTCGTCAACCTGGCGGGGCCGGAAGTGCTGAGCGTGCGCCGGGTCGCGGAGGCGTTTGGCCTCTTCCTCGGCAAGCCGCCGCGGTTTGCGGGAAGGGAAGCGGACGATGCGCTGCTGTCCAATGGACAGTTGGGCCATCGACTGTTCGGCTATCCGCGTGTGGGTCCGCATCAGATGATGGAATGGATCGCGGACTGGGTTCGACGCGGCGGCGCGAGCCTCGACAAGCCGACTCACTTTGAGGTCCGCGATGGCAACTTCTGAGGCGCCCCGCCTCAAGGGTCAGTTTGCGCGAGATGAGTCACGTCGTTGCCGGCCAGGGGATCCTAACCTCCGATTGCGTCTGGCAGCCGATCCCGCCAAACGCTATGGCGTCGAAATGAACCGTGTCGGTGTCCGCGACGTCATCTTGCCTCGGTGCGCTCCTTCTTTGGTTCGGAGAAGACATTGTTGCGGGACCGTCGCCGCCAGGCGGCGGCTGGAGTATCTCGAAAAAGTGCAGGTTGCGTGCCAGGAGACAGCCGCCCTCGCTGCCGTTCCGGGGAATCAACCCTTCCGTTGCTGGCCCATCGGCACCCGGATACGATAATCGAACGGGAGCAGGCCAGGTCTTGGTGCCAACAACGCCGATCAGATCCATTTCCTAATCGAACGGAGGGTCCCCATGTCATCGCCTGATGAGCACCCACTGACGGACGAGCATTTCATCCCGCGGAACGAGTCGGATCTCATTGAGGAACTGCGTGCATTCATTCGCCGCCGGCTCGCTGCCGGAGCAACCCAATGGGAAGTCGAGACCGAACTGACACAGCAAGGGCTGGACCCCCTCTACGCCACGCAACTCGTCAGTTCGGTGATTACCACCGCCACTGGCCCCGTTGAACTCGGCACCGAATGGTTCGTGGGCGGAGTCTCGACCGGCTATTTGAGCAATCCGGTGGCCGAGCGAAAGCTCCGACAGATGGCCCGTCGGCGGCGTGAGGAGCGCGTCGCAAGGGAAGGGCCGAGCGAACCACTTCCCGACTTCGACCTGGGCGCCACGACGTCGCCTGATGAGGAGCGAGCGCGATTCGCGCGAGCGCAGCGATGGCGGATCGTGTTCGTGTTCGGATTCTTCGGGCTTCTCGCCGTCCTTGGTGTCTGGTACGTTTACTCGCGATAGAATGCCTGACGTGACGCCGTGCCACTCGGCCGAGCCACTGAAGGACGCTCCGAACCCTTCCGTGCCGCGAGCGTCTTTCAAGAGAACGGTGCGCCCGTTGTAGGGGCGGACCCTGCTTCATTTCCAGGGAGGATTCCCATGCTCACTCTTCGACTTCCGGATGGCTCCGCTCGTGAGGTCAACGGCCGGACTCGTCCGCGTGAAGTGGCCGAGAGTATCGGCAGACGGCTCGCCAAGGATGCCATCGCCGCCAGGGTCGATGGCGTCATCGTCGATCTCGAACGCGAACTGCCCGAGTCCGGCGAAGTCAGTTTCCAGGTCCTCACCGAGAAGGACCCCGATGCGCTCGAAGTCCTCCGCCACAGCTGCGCTCACGTCATGGCCCGCGCCGTGATGCGCCTGTTCCCGGGGACTCAACTCGCTTTCGGTCCCGCTCTCGAAAATGGCTTCTACTACGACATCGACAGCCCGACTCCCATTCGCGAAGAGGACTTCCCCCGGATCGAAGAGGAGATGCGCAAGATCGTCGCCGCCGGCGAGCCGTTCGAGCGCTTCGAGTGTCCGACTGCCGAGGCGCGGGGCCTGGTTGCCGACCTGAAGCAGCACTTCAAGGTCGAGCACATCGATGGCGACCTGAAGCAGTATCCGTCGCTCAGCTTCTATCGCCAGGGCGAGTTCATCGACCTGTGCCGCGGCCCACACATCCCGCACGCCGGACGCATCGGCGCGTTCAAGGTACTCTCGATCGCCGGCGCGTACTGGAAGAACGACTCGTCGCGCCGGCAGCTTCAGCGCCTGTACGGGACAGCCTTTTTCTCGCAGAAGGAACTCGATAGCTACCTCCATCAGATCGAGGAGGCCAAGAAACGCGATCATCGCATCCTGGGCAAGCAACTCAAGCTGTTCACCATCAGCGCCGCCGTCGGCAGCGGCCTCATCCTGTGGATGCCGAAAGGCGCTCTCGTCCGCAGCCTGCTCGAAACCTTCATCAAGGACGAGCTGGTCAAGCGCGGTTACCAGCCGGTCTACACGCCGCACATCGGCCGGCTGGAACTGTATCGCACCAGCGGGCATTTCCCCTATTATCGCGATGCTCAGTTCCCGCCGATGTACTTCAACGCCATCGCCGGGGCGCTCGACATCGCGCAGTATCGCATGGCCTGTGGTCCGGTCGATGAGAAGAAGGAACGCGGGTTCGAGGAACTGCTCGACCTCGCGGGCTATGCCGTCCCCGGCTACCGTGAGGCCGGCACCACCGAGGCGAAGATGGAGGCGGTCCATCAGAGTGTGACGAAACTCCTGGCCGCCACCGGCATCAAGCTTCCCGCTTACGTTCAGGCAACCGGCACCGAGGAGCGAGCGCAAGCGCTGCTGGCCTGGCTCGAAACGCAGGAAGGCTATCTGCTCAAGCCGATGAACTGCCCGCATCACATCCAGATCTACAAGGCCGAGCCGCGCTCCTATCGCGATCTGCCGGTGCGTCTGGCCGAGTTCGGCACCGTCTATCGCTTCGAGCAGACCGGCGAGCTATCGGGCATGACCCGCGTTCGCGGCTTCACCCAGGACGACGCCCATCTGTTCGTCACTCCGGACCAGATCGAGGCGGAAGTTGGCGGCAACATCGACCTGGTGCTGTTCGTGCTGTCGAGCCTGGGCCTGCATGACTATCGCGTCCGCGTCGGTCTGCGCGATCCGGAGAGCGACAAGTACACCGGCAGCCCCGAGGACTGGGACAGGGCCGAGCAGACGCTGCTCAAGCTCGTCTCCGATCGAGCGATGAACTACAGCGTCGAGAAGGGCGAGGCCGCGTTTTATGGGCCGAAGATCGACTTCGTCGTCCGCGACTGCATCGGCCGCGAGTGGCAACTCGGCACCGTGCAACTCGACTACAACCTGCCCAAGCGCTTCCAACTCGAGTACGTTGGCGCCGACAACAAGACGCATCGGCCGGTGATGATCCATCGCGCGCCTTTCGGCTCGATGGAGCGCTTCATGGGCATCCTGATTGAACACTTCGCCGGGGCGTTTCCGCTGTGGCTGGCGCCCGAGCAGATGCGGCTCTGTCCGGTGAGCGAGAAGTTCAGCGACTACGGCAAGAAGGTCGAGGCGGAACTGCGAGCGCGGGGCTTCCGGGTCCACGGCGACTATCGGCCGGAGAAGATCGGCTACAAGATCCGCGAGGCCCAGGTGGAGAAGGTGCCATACATGCTCGTCGTCGGCGACAAGGAGCAAACCGCCGGCACGGTGTCGGTGCGCGACCGTGTCGAGGGCGACCTGGGAGCGATGAGCGTGGCAGACCTGGTAACGCGGCTGGAGACGGAGGTGCGCGAGAAGCGTATCCGTCAGGTCAGCACCGCCAGCGCTGGACTGTCGGACCGCACCGCGCGCTACGCGGAGTGAGGCTCTTCATGGCGAGCGGGGACGTAAGTCCCCGCTCACCACTACAATGTCGCCATGCAAATTCCCGCGAAACAAATCGTTCGCCTGCTGCAGCCGGATCAGCCGGCTGACGTCCGTCGCGCTGCCGTCCTCGTCCTTGCCGAGGTGGGCGGAAAGGATGGAGAGATCGCGTCCGGCCTGTGCGAACGCCTCGACGATGACGATGCGGGCGTGCGCCTGGCCGTCCTCAAGGCCGTCGGCAAACTCAAGGTTGACAGCGCACTGCCGAGACTGCTCGAACGCATCAAGGTGGGTGGCGAAGAGGCCGAACTGGCCGCGCAGGCAGCCGCTCGCCTCGGCGCCAAAGGGACGCGCGCCCTGCAAGAACTGATGCCGAAAGTGGCGCCGGGCCTGCGCCGCTACATCGCCTCGGCCCTGGCCGGGGGCGGCACCGCCAGCGCCGGCACGGCGGCCGTCGATATGCTTCTGGACACGGACCCCGGCGTTGTCGAGGCAACCGCTCGCTCCTTCCTCATGCAGATCCCGGGACTGTCGTCTTCCCACAAGCACACGCTGGCCGATCAATTGTTCGCGCTGCTGGAAGGCGAAAAGACCGCTGTCGCCGAGGCTGCCGCCGTGCGCCTGCTCGTCGCTCTCGAAGACCCCCGCGCCGCCGAGGTACTCTGGGAACGCGTGTTGCCTCCTCATTCGCCGGAGACCCGGGCCGCCGCTCTGCAAGCGCTGGGCAAGGCGACGGCAT
>JBBSDR010000138.1:0-9728 GCA_038240465.1 Gemmatales bacterium | reverse complement strand
TGGCGGAGCGCAAACCGCCCGGGGTCGTCGAGGCCCTGCTCGCCTATCTGCCCTTCGCCCCCGATGAATCGGTCGAGGAAGCGACTCGGGAAGCACTGACCATCGTTGGGCTGGAGAAAGGCGAACCGGTGGCGGCCGTGCGAACGGCACTGTCCGACAAGGACGCTCGCCTCCGCGCCGCTGCCGTCTACGTTGTCGGCCGGGCTTCGACTCCGGGCATGAAGGAGCTATTGCCGCTTCTGCACGATGCCGCGCCCGAAGTGCGCTTTCAGGCCGCCGACTCTGTGCTGCGCGGCCGCGACAAGGCGGGAATCCCCGTGCTGATCGCGTCCCTCGAAGATGCCCCGGCAGGTGTTGGCCGGCGCGCCGAGGAACTCCTCTTTCACCTGGCGGGCGAGACTGCGCCATCTGCCTCGCTCGGCCTGGCGGATCAACTCAGCCGGCGCCGCTGTCGTGAGGCGTGGCTGGCCTGGTGGACCGTGCAGGGCGACAAGGTGGACCTGGGACGACTTCACGCCGCCGGGACGCCTCTGGGGTTGACGCTCTACTGCCTGTATGACTCCGTCAGCGGCGATGGGCGGGTCCTGCTGGCGGGCGCCGATGGCAAGACGCGTTGGGAAATCGATGGCTTGCAAGGTCCCAACGATGCACGGCTGCTGCCGGGCGGCCGGGTCCTTATCGCCGAACGCAATGTGGGTCGGGTCACCGAACGCGATTCAACCGGGCGAATCCTGTGGGAGAAGCGCGTCGAAGCGGGGGCTTTGTGCGCCCAGCGCTTGCCGGGAGGCAACACTCTGATCGCAAGTTGGAATCTGGTCTTCGAGGTCACTCCCGATGGCAAGACCGTTTGGGAGTACACCACCCCGGGCGGCTTCCGCCACGCCGCCTATCAGAAGAATGGCCGCATTCTCGCCCTCACCGCAACGGGCCAGCTTCTCGAACTCGACCGCAGCGGCAAGTTGCTTCGCAGTGCGACCCCCGAACGCCATGCGGGCGGCGCGACGTACTGGGGTTCGGCGGAACAGGCCGCGCCTGCTCGGTATCTTGTCGCCCTTGGCTCCTCACGCCATGTTGTTGAGGTCGATGAGGTCGGTAAGGTCCTGTGGGAGGCCGAGGCGCCCAACGCGGTCTTCGCAACCCGGCTCGTCAACGGCAACACGCTGGTTTGTTGCTTCGAGGAATGTCAGGTGATCGAGGTCAATCGCGAGGGGAAAGAAGTAACGCGGCGCAAGCTCGCTGGGCGCCCGTTCACGGCACGGCGGTACTGAACTCGGTCTTGCCGCTTGCGGCTTAGCGATGCTGTCCGCTAAGCCGCAAGCGGCAGAATCACTTCACCGCTACCTGGGACTCCTTCCAGGCTGCGGGAACGGGACGGCGGCGCGAGCCGTCGGCGAACTGCCAGAAGTCGATGCCCTCGTCGCCTGGTTTCCAGGCGAAATAGGCACGCTGATTGTTGACCAGCGTCGGAAATCCGATCATGCCTATCTCCGGATCGAGCAGCGCGACACCAAGGCCGTCGAGTTCGGCGACGGCGGCATGCACCTCGGTCTGAAGCCTGGTCATTTCCTCGGTCAACTGATAACGGCGCTGGCGTTCGAGCCAGACCAGATCGTGGCGATGCCGATCGAGGCGTTCTTTCTCTGGGTCGATTTTCATCAGCCGCTCGACGTGGCCGACGATGTCCGCGATGATCCGCCGAACCAACGGCAACATCGACTGTGCTTGTGTCCACGTCATGATCGCATCGGTTCGACGTCCCAGATCAGACGCCCCCGACGCCTGGAATTCGGTGAAGCCGCTCATCTCGTTTCCCCCTTCCCGCCCGGAAGCCCTCGTTTTCCGTCCCTCACTATAATCATAGGTTCGGTGTTAAGGGGTGCGCGCCTGAATACGAAAGAAATTGTGACAGGAGTTCTCCTGCCTCCCGACCCCGGATTGATCGTTACGAGTGAAATGAGCCGTCCTCGACAGCCCCAAGCGGGTCGGGCTGGAAGCCCGACCTACACGGAGGATCAGCGCTGCAAAATGTCCGGTTGAATGAACTCCGCCCCCTGCACGCGAATGCGCTTGAGAGGCCAGACTTCCGTCGGCGTGAGGAGCTTTGGCCCATTTTCGGTGATGAGATAGGTGTCGCCCCCACGAGCCGCGCCGGCGCACGCGGTCCACGTCACCGCCCAGCCGGCCTGGAACAACTCCTCCGTCCTTGGCAGGAGGGACAGTTCTACGGGCGCGCGGCCGGTGACAAAGCCCTGCGCCGCCAGCGCCCACTCATGCTCGAAGCCGCCGAGCAGGTAAATGCGCCGTCCCGCCATCAGGATTTCACGCGGCACGGCCTCGGACCAGGTCGAGGCGAGATAGGTCGCCTGGACCTTGCAGACCGTGTTGTGTTCCTTGCGAAAATCGGCATTGATCTCGCCGAACTGAATGGCCCGTGTGGCCGTCGCATACAGGCCGTACTTGCGGCCGGTGGCGCTGATGACCCCGTAATGGCTCAGCGGCGTCCCCGTGAAGCCGTGCTGGCGATACGTCCGCGATCGGCCATCGGCCGCAACGGTGACCTGGGCGGGGTGGACGCCGCGATGCAACATCCGATGGCTGACCTGGGCGGCGATCTCGCGTTCGCTCAGTCCCCGCTCCATCGTCCGGCAGGTTGCCTCAATGGCGTGCGAGACAAGGTTGCCGACCGCTCCCAGGCAGGCTTGTTCATAGGTGGACAGTTTGCGGCGGAGAAGGCGCAATGGTTCCGCGACGATGGGACAGTCGCCGGTGGGTTGATCGCAGGCGACGCGGCGATTCTGGCACAGGTCGGCGATCAGTTGGTCTCGGCCCCAGTGATAGGGCCATTCCTTGAGCTGAAAGCCGAGGCCGTCCAGTTCCTCATCGAAGAATCGTTGCGAATCGACATTGGCACAGAGCAACCAGCGCGCCTCGCCATTACAGTAGATACCGGGCAACTCGCGCGGATCGAGGATGCCGCGTGCGGTGGCGCCGCTGGTCAGCCAGGCGACGTTGTCCTGATCCAGAAGCAACAGACCGTCGCAACTGGACTCTTGCAGAAGGCCGGCGACATGGGTCATCTTGGCGTCGATGTCGGCTCGACGATCGGACCCCAATTCTACTGCCATTGTCTCCGATGGCTCGGGATCGGGCGTCAGGGTCGTTTCCGATTGCGAACTCATGAACCCTGTCCCGACGGGAGTGGGCGAACGCCATCGACCACCGAAACGGATCGATGAACATACCATGAATCATAATCGACGCGAAGGGAATTGTCGCCTCGAAGCGGCCTGGATCATAGCGCTGATCGCTGTATTGTTGCCGGCCTTCCCGATCGATCCTTCCGGCAGGGGCGACCTGCTCGTCCGCAACAGCATCCGCCTATCGCTCGCCTTCTACGCGCTGTCCGTCCTGCTTCTGCTCCGCGGCGCGAATGGCGATGGCCTGGCGCGGCGCGCCTGGACCCTGGCCTGGCTGACGTATCTGATTCACGTCGCCCTGGCGTTTCATTACGTCCACGACTGGTCGCATGTCGAGGCGATGGAGCATGTCCGCAAAGCGAGCGGCGTCGGCGAGGGGCTGTACGCCTCCTATCTATTCACGCTGCTCTGGACGCTGGACGTCATCTGGTGGTGGGCGCGGCCGGTTTCCCATGCCCGGCGGCCGAACTGGTTGAAGGTTGGCCTGCACGGGTTCATTCTGTTCATGGTCTTCAACGCGACAGTTGTCTTCGAGACGGGGATAATTCGCTGGGCGGGAGTCGCTCTTTTCGAGGTGCTGGGGCGACAAGGATTGTTTCGGTTGTGCGGGAAATCGAGTACAACAGGGGGCAGGTTCACGACAGGAGTATTCCCATGAAGCGCAACGTGCTGGCCCTCACGGCTTTTCTGCTGGCGTGGTCCCCCAGCTGGGGACAGACGCCGGCGATGGCGACCATTCTCTACCTGCGCCATCGGCAAACGAACGAGGGTGGCTTCGTTGCCTCGAAGGGAGAGACGAAGGCCGCCCTGGGTCCGACGTCGGCCGCGGTGCGTGCGCTCAAGTATTTCGGCGGCGAGGTGGCGGACCGTGACGCTTGCGTCAAGTTTGTCGCTTCCTGCTTCGACAAGGAGACAGGCGGTTTTCGGCCGCGACCCGACGAGGGCAAGCCGGACGTGTTCACGACGGCGGTCGGTCTCATGGCGGTGGTCGAACTGAAGATGCCGCTCAAGGATTACGAAGGGCCGGCGCTGGCCTTCCTCGGCAAGAATGCCAACAGCTTCGAGGAAGTGCGCATCGCGGCGGCGGGGCTGGAGGCCATCGGCAAGTTGCCGCCTCAGAAGGACGACTGGCTCAATTTGCTGGCCGCCATGCGCAACGAGGACGGCACCTACGGCAAGGGCGGCGAGCAGGCGCGAGCGACCGGCGGCGGCGTGGCGTGTCAGATGCGGCTGGGAACTCAGGTCAAGGACCCAAAGGCGATCCTGGCGCTGCTCAAGTCCAGCCAGAAGCCCGACGGCGGCTTCCGCAAGGAGGGAGCGAGGCTTTCGGACCTGGAGACGAGTTATCGCATCACGCGAACCTTTGTCATGCTCGGCGAGCGGCCGGCCGCGGGAAAGTTGAAGGATTTTATCGAGAAGTGTCGCAATGACGATGGCGGCTACAGTGTGGCGCCGGGTGGGCCGTCGAGCGTATCCGGCACCTACTACGCGGCAATCCTGACACACTGGCTCGACAAGAAGAAGTGATCCTCCTCCACGTTTCCACGCACCACCCTCCTCCTCGTTCCCACGCTCCGCGTGGGAACGGGGTCTTCGACGCTCTGCGTCGCGTCTGCACCTCAGACGACGCAGAGGGTCGGAAAAGCCGTTCCCACGCAGAGCGTGGGAACGAGGAGACGAGGGACTGAACCTGTCTCCGCGGAACGTGTCTGACAGAGCGAATATCATTCTCCTCTTTGTCAGGGAAACGCTCATGCGTGCAGACATGGCCAGGGTCATCGTCGAGCGTCCGCGGCACGGCTCGCGCGACAAGAAGGCTCGCAAGGGTTATCGCAAGGAGCAGCAGCGCCGCGGCTGGGACGAACAGCTCCGCCGTGAAAGCATCGGCGAACGCGGCCGGAGCCGATCGCTCAACGAACACCTCGCTCCCCTGCGCCGCTTCCTGCTGTCGTGCGTTGGCCGGCCCTGGAACAAGGTCTTTGCCGAGATTTGCGCGCACGTCAACCGCAACAACGCCGTTCAGGACCACGTTCGCGATCACATTGACGACATCGTCGAGCGCCAGGTGCTGCTGAACGACGGCGTGCCATGCGCCCTCGGCGGTCACAATCACGGCCAGCCGCTGCGTTCTGGTTCGCGCTGGCGGCTGCTGTATGTCTGCCCGAAGACCGGCCTGCTGCGCCGTCTGGAGAAGCCGCGTCCGGCCACGCAGTCGAGGCCGAAGCCGAAGCCGATCCGCGTGTCGGAGACGATTCAGTGTCACTTCCTCGATGGCGCATGGCACCTGGTCGAGGTCGAGCCGCTGCCGCTGGACCCGTGGCGCATGCAGAGCGAACGTGAGGACGTCCTTCTTGAGCGGCCGGTGTGCAAGCTTACGGATGAGAAGGCGCGTGAGGTTTATGGCGACCTTGTCTTTGCCGTCTCGAAGCGCCGTCTGTCGCGGCGCGAGTTGTCGCAGTGGCCCATCCCCCGATGATGCGATGCGGTTTCCGAACGTTTATGAAATAACGTCCTTCTTTCTTGCCACTTGCGGCTTGGCGGCCACCCCGCCAAGCCGCAAGCGGCAACCCGTTATTTCACAGCCATTCCCCACGGCGCATTCCTCCCCGCAAGTCGAGTCGCTGGGACTTCCACTCCTTCAGGCGAAAAATCCTCCAGCAGGCGATTGACCGGCAACTGCATTTCCGCGAAGATTGTGCATGCGACTCGCCTGCCTCTCCCCGGCCGGGCGGCTGGGGGCGACTCATCCCTGGAGGACTCCTCGATGCACTTCCTCAGTAGACGTGATTTTCTGCGTGACTCCGCTCTGCTCTCTGCGGCGCTGGCCGGTGTGGCCGGTGCCGTTTCCGCTGCCGACGAACAACCCGGCGCGAAGAAAGACGAAGGCAACCTCAACGTGGCCGTCGTCGGCGTTCGCGGCCGCGGCATGTCTCATGTCGGCGGCTTTGCCGGCAGAAACGGTTGCCGCATCACCGCCATCTGCGACGTCGATGAGGGAGTCATCGGCAAGGCGATGACGCACGTCAAGAAAGCCCAGGGGGCCGAGCCGAAGTACGTCAAGGACGTGCGCAAGCTGGTGGAAGACCCCAAGATCGACATCATCTCGATCGCGACGCCGAACCACTGGCACGCCCTGGCCGCCATCCTTGCCTTGCAGAACGGCAAGCACGTCTACGTCGAGAAGCCAGTCAGCCACAACATCAGTGAGGGCCGGCGAATCGTCGAGTTCGCCCGCAAGTACGGCAAGATCTGCCAGACCGGCACACAGTCGCGTTCGTCGAAGGGCACCCAGGAGGCGATGAAGTTCCTCCACGACGGCAAGCTCGGCAGGGTGAAGGTAGCGCGCGGCCTGTGCTACAAGCCGCGCGGCAGCATCGGCAAGGTGAGCGGTGAGCAGCAGCCGCCGAAGACGATGGACTACGATCTGTGGTGCGGTCCGGCGCCGTTCAAGCTGCCGCATCGCAACAGTCTGGCGTTCGGCCCGGTTCACTACGACTGGCACTGGATCTGGGATTACGGCAACGGCGATCTCGGCAACCAGGGCATCCATCAGATGGACGTCGCTCGCTGGGGCCTGGGCAAGAACGAGTTGGCGAAGACGGCCTTCAGCGCCGGGGGCCGGTTCGGCTACGTCGATGACGGCGAGACGCCGAACACCCAGGTCTGTGTCTTCGACTACGGTGACGCCGAACTGATCTTCGAGGTGCGCGGTCTGGGGACGAAGGACTACAAGGGCGCGAAGGTCGGCAACGTCTTCCACTGCACCGACGGCTACCTGGTCTGCACCAACTACAACACGGCGCTGGCCTATTCGCCGCAGGGGGAACTGATCAAGAAGTTCGAGGGCGGCGAGGACCACATCGGCAACTTCGTCCAGGCCGTGCGCGCCAACAAGCCGGAGATGCTGGCGGCCGACATCGAGCAGGGCCATCTGTCGAGCGCCCTGTGTCACCTGGCCAACATCAGCTACCGCCTCGGCACCGATCAAACGTTCGACAAGGCACGGTCGGCGCTGGGCGACGACAAGGACTCGGTCGAGACGCTGGAGCGGACGCAGGAGCATCTGAAGAACAACAAGGTGATGGTGGATGGCCAGCAGTACCGGGTCGGCCGCAAGCTGACGCTGGACGTGTCGAAGGAAGTGTTCGTCGGCGACAAGGAGGCCAACGCGATGCTGACGCGCGAGTATCGCAAGGGCTTCGAGGTGCCGGCGAAGGCGTGATGCTTCAGGCGCATGCGGCCTTGCAGAAGACTGCAAGGCCGCATGCGGCCGGGAGGGAGTGCGGATGGACGCTTTCATTAACTGCCCGCAGTGTGGCCGGATCGACAATCGCCGGACCAGTTGCGTCTGCGGCTACGCCCTCAAGCCAGTTCCACCAGTCAACCCTCCCGCAGTGGACCGCGGTCAACCAGAAGCACAGGCCGGCCCGGAATCTCCGAATCTCAAGCGTGGGCTGATTGTCCTTGTTGGGGTTGTCGGATGCGGCATCCTCTTGACCATTTTCTGGCCGAAACCACGCACTTTCTCCTCGGGCGTGGAAGATATCCGCAAACAATTCGATGATATCAAGCAAATGAAAGTGCTTGAGCGTGAGCGCTCCGAGCAGAAACTGACCGAGTTGCTCCAGCGAGTACACAATGAGGAAACCGCCCGAGCGGCATTGTTTCAATGCTTCTTGAAAGGCGGTGAAGTGGCCCGGCTGGGACTGCTGGAATTCCACTTTGAAAGCACTCGTGACATCTTGCCGTCAAAAGTTGGCGAAGACCTCCGGAAGCGGGAAAAACTCTCCGAAGTATCGGAAGCGTTCATCGCTGAAATCAAGAAGGTTGCCGCGAAATACCCGAGGGCCGTTCAATCCGCGACCGAGTCCTTTATGCCCAAGGGGATCAAGCCGCCTCAACCGGTCAGCCAACCGATCAGGCGGACGGAACTGCCAAAAGAGCAAGAACAACTTGGCGAGCGGTGCCAGTAATGGCGCCGGTTTGAGGACCAACGAAAGGTACGATTCGGCCAAGAATTTGGTTCCTGACAAGTGTTCCGAACCTGTTGGCCGGTAACAGGGATCCCTTGTTCCGCTCGGCAGTCTTGTCATTTGGTGGAGGCGAATTCCTCCAGGAAACGCCATGCAATTTGAAGCGAAAGAGTATTATCAAGCCAGCCTGGAGCGCATGAAAGAGGCGCGGAAAATCTATACCGGGGGATCATCGTATGCCCTGGCCATGTATTGCGGCGGGCTGGCCGTCGAATGCCTTCTCCGTGCCTTCCGATGGAAGAAAGACAAGACCTTCGAGGGACGGCATGACCTGGGGGATTTGTTCAAGGCAAGTCGTTTTCTGAAGATTGACGACGAATACCTGCGAGACAAGGGGGCGTCCGACGAAGCCATTCGCAAGTCTGGGGCGACTCTCCATGCCACGATTAACCTGGTGGGCATCCTCTGGCACAACAGCTTGCGTTTTGCATCCGAGGCGAAGCTCAAGAAGCATTTACATCAACTCGACAGACTCAAGGGTATCAAGAAAGATCCGCTGAAAAAGAACGCCCTGGATTTGCTCAATCACGCTCAGACACTGATTGATCGAGGAGTGGTGCTGTGGACCTGAAAGAGAAAATCACGATCGCCTTGCTCAAGGACTTGAAAGCGGAATATGTCCGACTGGAAGAGGAGGACGGCATCTCCGGGTTTGTCGTGTCGGCCAAGTTCAAGGACATGTCAACACTGGACCGTCAAGGGGCGATCGAAAAGGTCCTCAGCAAAGCACTGACAGCGGAGGAATTGCGACGAGTACTGATGATCGCCGGTTTTGCACGCGAGGAGTATGAGACGGTTGGGGCGAGCATCCGGGTTCACAAAATCAGGGAGAAGGCGGGAGGGGGACTGGAAATCCTGCTCAACGGAGTGCTGTCGGATGCGGAATACGTCCGTGGCGCATTCTGCACCGAAAAAGGCATCCAGACCACAGATCCTCGGCCGGCCCCTGGCGCGGTTGGTGTCTCGATGTCTTTCCAGGCCAAGGGGACTGAAGCCAATCCCCTCACGAAGGAGAGGGTGCTTCAAATCCTGAAGAAGACGCGCTACATTGAGGTGATGCCGAACGCTTGAAGTGTCTCGCCGTCGGGCATTGCGAACGGAGTTTGGCCCGAACGGCACTGTTATGGGATCCAACTCACAGCCATGCGGCAAGGTCAGGAGAGGCGCCCAGATCCTGCCCTGGTAATCTGCGCGCGGATGGACACCCACCTTTGCAAGTCGTTTGTTGCACCTGTAAGTGGACAACAAAAATGGCGTAATGCAACAATGAGTCCGGGTTCTTCGATTCGGCCTCGAAGTGGAGAGAACAGAGACTGGCCAAGGAGAATTTGTCAGGCTGGCGGCTGCGAGACTGGCAACAGGTGAGTTCCCGTTGAGCGCCCACACGGTGGGTCAGCGATGTCGCTGGTTCGCCGGGGGGCCCGTGTGCGTCGGGGGACCAAACATTTGGGGGTAAAACCCCCCCGGGGTGGGGGGCCGCCACACGCCCGACGGGGGT
>JBBSDR010000137.1:0-9745 GCA_038240465.1 Gemmatales bacterium | reverse complement strand
GTCGAACTCAGCGTGAAACGCGAAGAGCGTGGTGCCGTCTCGCGGCACATCGTGGATCTGCTGAAGGTCGGGGAGGCAGTCGAAGCGAGCGGCCCGGTCGGCAAACTTACATTCACCGGAAGCGAGGCGGATAGCGTCGTCCTGATCTCCGCCGGTATCAGCATCACGCCGATGATGAGTGTGGCACGCTATCTGTCGGAGCAGTCGTGGCCCGGCGACATCTTCTTCATCTTCACCTGCCGCACCCCGGCCGACTACATTTTTGAAAAACCGCTCGCCGCACTCGCGATTCGCAACCCGAAGCTTCATGTCGTGGTTAGCATGACGAAGCCAGGGCCGGACTGGAAGGGACCCCGCGGCCGCATCACGAAAGAACTGCTGGCGCAGTCGGTCCCCAACATTGCCTCGCGAAGGATCCACCTGTGCGGGCCAGTGCCGATGATGGAGGCAACCAAGTCACAGCTCAGTGAACTCGGCGTTGCCATCGAGCACGTGAAAACCGAAGCATTCGGGGCCGTCAAGCCTCCGCTTGCCGATCCGGGTGCGCCGGCCAAACCCAAGGCCGAAGCGACGGGCCCCGTGGTCACGTTTTCCAAGAACAACAAAACAGCGAAGATCCACACGGATCAGACGATCCTCGAACTCTCCGAGGAACTTGCGATCGGCATTGAGAACTCGTGCCGCGTCGGCACCTGCGGCATCTGCAAGGTCAAGATGACTTCCGGCGAAGTCGATCAGGCGGTCCAGGATGCGCTCGACGACGACGACAAGGCCAACGGCATCATCCTGGCCTGCCAGGCCAAACCCAAAACCGCCGTCACCGTGGAGGCGTAATGATGAAGGACCGCGAACGTTTCCTCGTTACCACCATCTTCGTCGTGCTGATCTTTGGCTGGCTCGGCTTCCTCGTTCACGCTTCCCCCCGTTTCGCAGGAAGCGGCCTCGGGGCCACGTTTGGCATCGCGGGGGCCGCGTTAATGCTCGTCTCCGTGGCCTACGTCGCCGTCAAGCGCATCCCCCTCATCAAACGAGGCATGACCAAGTACATAGCGCAGAACACTCTGCTATCGATCCACGTTTACACGGGGATCGTGGGAGCGTTGCTCGGGCTGATTCACACCGGACACAAATACAATAGCCCGCTTGGCATCGCGCTCACGGCCATGATGCTGCTCGTGGTCGTGAGTGGATTCACGGTGAAGTATCTGCTGCCCTACATTGGCACCGACATGAAGGACAAACTCGCTCTGCTGCAAACCGCCCGAGGCGATCTCGACAGTGCGTGGGGGGTGTTGGAGTCGTCTCCCGAGGAAATGAAGAACCTGCCAAAGCGCCCGGTGCTCGCGGCCGGTCTGGCCTCGCTTGGACTGTCGTCGGCTTCCGATGGCCCCGCGAGCCGAGTCATGACGCTGGCCGAGGGGGTGGCCGATCTTGAGTATTCCGTCCGCACGCACGAACTGCTGAAGCGTTGGTTCTCGCGCGCGTTGACGGTGCATATCGCCACGACATTCGCATTCTTGCTGCTTCTCGCTCTTCATATCTGGGCGGGGATTCACTTCGGACTGAGGTGGTACTCATGAAACTGTGGCCCTTTGTACTCTGGGCGGTGGCGCTCGTTGCCGTGGCGTTCGGCGCCGTGTATGTCTTGGGAAGTCATCCCGGCGGTGAGCGCTCCGGCGTGTTGAGCACAACGGCCTGGCAACGCATGGCCAGCCCCGGTGCGCTCTCCCGAGCCCACTCGTTTCTGGAACACAACTGCGCCGCCTGCCACACCTCCACGAAGGGTCCGGAGGCCTCCAGCTTCATCGTCTGCCACGCTAACAGCGAATCGTTGCTAAAACGCCAGCCGACGGCGTTCCACGCCAACGTGGGCAGTTGTCGGGAGTGCCACAGCGAGCATCAGGGAATCGACAAGCGTCCCACCGACATGGACCACCTGGCGCTGGCCGAAATCGGCTTTCGCCAACTGAAAGCCGACGACAAGGTGGTGCGGAAACAACTCCTCGACTGGATCGACCAACACCAACCCGCGGGCCACCTGTCGTCCGGCCATTCGAGCATCACCCCGCAAGAAGCGGTCCTGAATTGCGCGACCTGCCACTCGAATAAGGATCGGCACGTCAAGCTCTTCGGCCAGGATTGTGCCCAGTGCCACACAACAGCGAAGTGGACGATCCCGGAGTTTCGGCATCCCTCATCTCGTTCCATGGACTGCGCCCAGTGTCATCAAGCTCCACCGAGCCATTACATGATGCACTTTAAGATGATCTCGGCCAAGGTGGCTGGGAAGCCAAAAGCCCAGGTCAACCAGTGTTACGAGTGCCACCAGACGACCGCGTGGAACGACATCAAGGGCGTGGGCTGGTACAAGCACCATTGAGATCGACGCTGGTTGAAACGTGCGCGGAAGCGATTGGGAGAAGTGCATTACGGGGGGCGTGTTGGTTCCCTGCCGTATCCCGTGTCCTGCTAAGGAGAAGAGTCATGTTTGTCCGGAGTTTGAGCGTGTTCTTCAGGAAGCACACCGTGTACTGCGGCACTCGCTGGCTCGCGCTGGGCATGATGGCCGCGGCCACAATCGCGCTGCTGAGTGGCTGCGGTGATTCGCATCACTAAAACCAAGGAGCCGGGACGGGGCGGCAGCCACGGCCGCGTTGTTGAGAAGGACTTCACCGCGGGGAAGCACCGCACCGAGTTGGACGTCTGGACTTTCCAGAACACCTGCGGTACGACGCGGAAACTTCACATGGAAATACGCTTTGGCGGCATGACAAGTGCGGCCAACAACCAACTGAGGCTATTGGTCGTTGGGGAACACCGTTAGCCGCTTCAGGAATGTGGGACGGGCCGGAAATTTTCCGGCCGTCACGTGACAGTTCCCCCAAGGAGATCTTCTGTGGCTCACCAACAGTACCAGGCGTGTATCGAAGCGTGCGTGCGCTGCGCGACGGAGTGCGAAAACTGCGCGGACGCCTGCCTGGACGAGAAGGACGTGAAGGCGCTGGCGGCTTGCATCCGCCTGGACCGCGACTGCGCGACGCTCTGCCGGGCGGCGGCGGGTCTCATGAGCCGCGGCTCCCAGTTCTCGGTCGACCTCTGCCGGGTCTGCGCCGAGGTCTGCGAGGCCTGCGAGGCGGAGTGCCAGAAGCACGCGGCAATCGACCACTGCAAGCGCTGCGCCGAGGCGTGCAAGCGCTGCGCGGCGGAGTGTACCAAGATGGCCGGTGTGGCGGCCTGACGAAGGAAGCAGGACGAGAGGATGGGGACAGCCATGTTGGCTGCCCCCCTGGTTCGGTCGCAGTCTCAGGAAAAGGAGCGATGCAATGGTGAAGCGATGTTTGCCGCTGTTCGTGGCGGCCCTGGCCCTGGCCGTGTTCGTCAGCCAGCGGGTATCGGCCGCGGACGACAAGGTCCACGAGGCGACGGTCGTCAAAGCCGGTGACGGGAAAATCACACTGACCTTCAAGGGCGATGAAAAGAAGCATACCCATGACGTGGCCGATGACGCCAAGATCACCCTGGATGGCAAGAAGGCCAAGCTCGAAGCGCTGAAGGAAGGCTTTTCCGTCAAGATGACGATGGACGACAAGTTCGTCGTCCACAAGATCGAGGCCAAGTCAACAGACAAGTAACGACCCGTGGGATGGCCGGGTCAGGAGGAGCATCCGTGACCCGGCATCTTCGGATCCAGACGCGAAGTATCCAAACCACGAAGGGAACAATCCATGGAAACGCTAAGTTTGTCGATTCAGGGCATGAGCTGCGGCGGCTGTGTCGGAAAGGTTTCAGCCGCACTGAAGTCCATTCCCGGCACAACCGTCGAGGCGGTTGCCGTCGGATCGGCGCGAGTTCTGTTCGATCCAAAACAGACGACGGACAACGCTTTGATCGCTGCCGTCAACAACCTCGGCTTCAAGGCCTCCAAGGCGTAATAGGAGGCGACGCGCGTACGTCGAGCTTCGCGATGGTGACTGAGGGGACGACATGGCGATCCTGTTGAACCAGAATCCGGCGACCGGCGGCCCCGGCATCGAGGCGCGGTGGACCCGCGGCGACAAGGACGGGGTGGGCACCGCCTACTCCGCCCTGAGCCGGGTCTGGTTCACCGTCTCCCGGGGCATGCTGAACGAGGTCTACTACCCGACCATCGACCGGCCGCAGATCCGCGACCTCCAGTATCTCGTGACTGACGGCCAGACTTTCTTCCACGACACGCGCCGCCACATGGAGAGCACCTACGAGTACCTGGCGCCGAATACGCTCGGCTTCCGAATCACCAGTACCGATCCCGAGGGCCGCTACCGGATCATCAAGGAAATCATCACCGACCCCCACCAGGACTGCGTGCTCCTGCACACCCGCCTGGAAGCCGACCCGGCGCTGCTACCGCGGTTGCGGCTGTTCGCCCTGCTCGCCCCGCACCTCGAAGTCAGCGGCCGGGGCAACAACGGCAATGTGGTCAGCACCGCCTGGGGAAAGGTGCTGACGGCAAACAAGGGCGGCACCTGGCTGGCGCTTGGAGCTACCGTGCCGTTCGCCCGCTGTTCCTGCGGTTACGCGGGCACGACCGACGGCTGGCAGGATCTGGCCCAGAACTTCCAGATGGACTGGGAATTCGACTCCGCCCCGGACGGCAACATCGTCCTCACCGGAGAACTCGACTTACGCAACGGTCAGGAGTTCGTGCTCGGCCTGGCTTTCGGCGACAGCCTGCACAGCGCCCTCGTGGTTCTGGGGCAGGCGCTGGCGGTGCCTTTCGCCGAGCACCGCGCCGAATTTATCGAGCAGTGGCGCCAGGGGCACGGCCACGGCCAACCCGGTAAGAAGAAAGTGTCCGGGGACGGCGGCCGGCTCTACGGCATCAGCCACAACCTCATCATGGCGCACGAGGACAAGACCTACGACGGCGCCCTGATCGCGTCGCTGAGCATCCCCTGGGGTGAGGCCAAGGGCGACGACGACCTGGGCGGCTATCACCTGGTGTGGACGCGGGACATGTGCAACAGCGCCACGGCCATGCTCGCGGTCGGCCACGACGCCATCCCGTTCCGCGCGCTCATCTATCTGGCCTATGTGCAGCGCGAGGACGGGGGGTTCTTCCAGAACTTCTGGCTCAACGGCGAGCCCTACTGGCGCGGCGCCCAGTTGGATGAGGTCGCCTTCCCCATCCTGCTCGCCTGGCACCTGCACGCGGCCAAAGCGCTGAAGGACTTCGACCCCTGGCCGATGGTCCGGCGGGCGGCGGGCTACCTGGTCCGCGAGGGACCGGCAACGCCGCAGGAGCGATGGGAGGAGGCTAGCGGCTACTCGCCCTCGACCCTGGCGGCCTGCATTGCCGCCCTGATCTGTGCCGCCTCGTTCGCACGGGAGCGGAGCCAACAGGCCACGGCCCAGTACCTCGAAGAGTATGCCGACTTTCTGGAAGCCCACGTCGAAGCCTGGACCGTGACCACCGAGGGTACACTTGTTCCTGGCATCCGGCGCCACTTCATCCGCATCCACCCGGTGGACATCAAGGACCCGCAGCCGGACGAGGACCCAAACCGGAGCGTCCTCTCGCTTCGCAATCAACCGCCCGGCGTACACGCCGCTTTCCCGGCCAGGGACATCGTGGACGCGGGCTTCCTGGAACTGGTCCGCTACGGCATCCGCAAGCCGGGCGATCCCCTCATTGAGGATTCGCTGCGCGTGGTGGACGCGGTCTTGAAGGTGGATACGCCCTTCGGCCCCTGCTGGCACCGTTACAACCACGATGGCTACGGTCAGCGCGAAGACGGCGGACCGTTTGAGGGCTGGGGGCGCGGGCGCGCCTGGCCGCTGTTGATCGGCGAACGCGGACATTACGAGTTGGCCGCCGGCCGCGACGTGCAACCGTTTCTCCAGGCGATGGAAAAGTTCGCGACGGCGACCGGAATGCTTGCGGAGCAGGTTTGGGATGAGCCGGATCGGCCCGAGTCCCACTTGTACCTCGGCCGTCCGACCGGCAGCGCCCTGCCCCTGGCGTGGGCTCACGCCGAGTACATCAAGCTGGTGCGTTCGGCGGCCGATGGTCGGGTCTTCGATCTGATCCCGGAAGTCGCCGACCGCTACCTCAAGCGGCGGGCAGTAAAGCCTCTGGAAGTCTGGAAGTTGAACCGTCAGGTCAAAGCAATGCCGGCCGGCGGCACCTTACGCATCCAGGCATCGGCCCCGTTTCGACTGCGCTGGACCGGCGACGAGTGGCAGAAGGCTCACGACACACCCTCGACGCCCACGGGAATCGGCAAGGAGTTTGTGGACATTCCGGTCCCGGAGGGACAGCGGGCTTCGATCCGTTTCACCTTCTATTGGACAGGTGTCGAACGCTGGGAAATGCGAGATTTTCAGGTCGCCATCGCAGGGCAACATTGATGCCCTGTGGTTCCCACAAGGACCCGATTCAAGGAGCGGAATTCATGGCAGCATCCAGTGCGGTTCACGCTGAAAAGAAGGCGGCCGAGCAAAGAGGGCACGAGGCGTCCGCACCGCCGCCTCCAATCCAGGTCCAAGAACCGTTTACTCTGGTCATTTTCGGCGCCACGGGTGCTCTGACCAGCAGCAAGCTGATGCCCGCTCTGTTCCGGCTTTGGCAGGGGAACTTCTTTTCCAAGCCGTTCGCGATTGTGGGAGTGGGGCGGCGCGATAAGAACGACGCCCAGTTCCGCGACGAGTTGCAGGAGGCGGCCGAGGCCCACAGCCGAGGACAGCCGGCAACTGGCGAGTCCTGGGAGCGCTTTGCAGCTTCTCTCTTTTACCACCGGGCCGATTTCAACCAGCCCGAGAGCTATTCGCCGCTGGCCGAACGTCTGCAAGCGCTGGAGAGCCAGGGCGGTCTCGGCGGCAATCGGCTCTTCTACCTGGCCACCGAGCCGGACTACTTTCCCAAAATCGTCGAGCAGCTTGCCGCCGCGAATCTAACGCGCCGCGAACCGGGTACGCCGTGGACTCGCGTGGTGATCGAAAAGCCTTTCGGCAAGGACCTGGCCAGCGCCCTCGCCCTGGACCAACACGTTTTGCGGTTCCTGCGCGAGGAACAGGTGTTTCGCATCGACCATTACCTGGGCAAGGAGACGGTTCAGAACCTCCTGTCGTTCCGTTTCGGCAACGCCATGTTCGAGCCGCTGTTCAACCGCCGCTACGTCGATCACGTCCAGATCACCATGGCAGAGCCTGGCGGCATGGAGGGGAGAAGGGGCGCTTACTACGACCATGCGGGGGCGATTCGAGACGTGGTCCAGAACCATCTGTTGCAGCTTCTGGCTTTGATTGCCATGGAGCCGCCCGCCTCGCTGGGCGCGAAGGATGTCCACGACGAGAAGGTGAAGGTGCTGGGCAACCTGGTGCCCTACGAAACCGGGGAGATCGACCAGCGGGTGGTGCGCGGCCAATACGATGCCGGGCAGGTGGACGGCGAAACCGTGCATGCCTACCGGAAGGAGGAAGCGGTGGCCGCCGACTCGGGCGCCGAAACCTACGTGGCCTTGCGCGTGGAAGTCGATACCTGGCGCTGGGCCGGCGTGCCGTTCCTGTTACGCGCGGGGAAACGGCTGCCGCGAGGCGTGACGGAAATCGCCATCGAGTTCAAGCGGCCGCCGTTGCGGCTCTTTACCAAGGCGCCCAAGGACGGGAGCCTCTGCGACCGAGCCTGCGAGTGCGTGGGCACCTGCCTTTGCTGCAACGCCGAGGCGCAGCCTGGCGCGTTGGTATTCCGCATCCAGCCGGACGAGGGCATCAGTCTCACCTTCACGGCCAAGCAGCCGGGCATGCAACTGACTCTTCAGCCCGTGCATATGGATTTCCGATACGGGGAGTCGTTCGGCCAGGCCCTGCCCGAAGCTTACGAGCGGCTGCTGCTGGACGCCCTGCGCGGCGACGCTACCCTGTTCATGCGCTCAGACGAAGTGATGGCGGCCTGGGAATTCATCACCCCCATCCTGGAAGCGTGGCAACAGCAACCACCGCCCCGATTCCCGAACTACGCGGCCGGGAGTTGGGGGCCGGCCGAAGCGGATCGGCTCACAACCGGCTGCCAACGCGGATGGCGACAACCCTAGCGACCGTAACTGCATGCCTTCGTCCGATTCTTGAATCAGGTGAAGTATGTTTCAACCCCGCCATGTAGAAATGCTGGACCGGCTCCAACGGGAAGCCTTCGCTTACTTCTTGAATGAAGTGAATCCCGCCAACGGACTGGTGAAAGACTGCACGCGCCCGGGCTTCCCGTGCAGCATCGCCGTCGTCGGGCTGGCACTCGCGGCCTATCCGGTCGGCGTGGAGCGTGTCTTTCTGACGCGCGCCGATGCGACGGCGCGAACGCTTACGGCGCTGAGGTTCTTCTGGAACAGTCCGCAGGGGACCGAGCCGGATGCCACCGGCTACAAAGGCTTCTTATATCACTTCCTCGACATGGAAACCGGGCGGCGTGCCTGGGGGTCTGAACTTTCCACCATCGACACGATGCTTCTGTTGGCGGGAGCACTGACCGCTGGCCTTTATTTCGATCGCGACGCAGAGGACGAGCGCGAGATCCGCGATCTCGCGGACGCACTTTACCGCCGCGCCGACTGGCAATGGGCCCAGAATGGGGGTGCCACGGTCACGCACGGGTGGAAGCCTGAGAGCGGCTTCTTGCCCTACCGATGGCAGGGATACGATGAGGCGACCATTCTCTACCTCTTCGGCCTCGGTTCCCCCACGCATCCGCTCCCTGCCGAAAGCTACCCGGCGTACACGTCCACCTATAGCTGGAAGAGCATTTACGACCACGAATTCTTGTATGCCGGCCCTCTCTTCATTCATCAGTATTCGCATGTGTGGATCGACTTTCGCGGCATCCAGGATCCGTTCATGCGTGGCAAGGGCATCGACTACTTCGAGAACACCCGGCGAGCGACCTACGCGCAACAGCAGTACGCGATCCGCAACCCGCTCGGCTTTAGACATCACTGCGAGTGCTGCTGGGGGTTCACCGCCAGCGATGGCCCCGGTCCCGCGATCCTTCTCATCGACGGTATCGAGCGCCGCTTCTTCGATTACATGGCTCGCGGCGTGCCCGATGGGCCTGACGATGGCACCATCGCCCCCTGGGCCGCGGTCGCCTCCTTACCCTTTGCACCGGAGATCGTCTTGCCAACGATCGAGCACATGATCCACATGGGCGTGGGGCAAAATTGCTGTCCCTATGGCCTGGCAGCCAGCTTTAATCCGACCTTCCCAGGGACCTCGCAACTTGGCTGGGTATCGCCGTGGAATTACGGGCTCAACCAAGGGCCGCTCGTCTTGATGGTGGAGAATTACCGATCGGGGCTTACCTGGGAGTTGATGCGCCGGTGTCCCTACCTGGTCACGGGGCTGAGTCTGGCTGGGTATTCCGGCGGCTGGCTGGAACCTACATACACGAGGCGGACCATGTCAGGAGCGGCAACGCGAGCAGCCGTGGGGTCAACCATGAAAGTGATGGGAAGGCAACCATGAGCGGCACTTGTCAAATGCTCCCTGGCATTGCCGAGGAAGACGACCATCATCGACGGCTCGAGAAGGTCGCCCATCCTCCGCGTAGCGGATCACTTCGCGGCCGGCTTGAGTGTGGCCTTGCACGCCTCCTCGGTTCCGCCACAGGCCCCGCAGCCGCCGTAGAAAGACCACCCGAGTTCCTTCCCGGCGGGGGTGAACCGGTAGGCACTATACAACTTGCCGCCTTGGCCAGTGCGCTCGCGCAACTTCGCGT
>JBBSDR010000136.1:0-9757 GCA_038240465.1 Gemmatales bacterium | reverse complement strand
TAACGGGGCCGTTAAAACCGCACACCCCGCCCGTAATCCGCGGGGCGGTGAATGCGTAACCCCGGCCACGCTACCCCGGGCCCGCTCGCCTCCGATTGGAATTAATTCTTGGATGCTTCCTCTCAGGTCGTGAGCGCTTCAACCATCCGGCACATTGATCGACGATAGAATGACGCTGCACAGGTTGGAGGGAGATGAGTATGGGCTTCACCGTTACCCGTCAGGGTGGAACGAAAGACGTCGAGTTTGAGGCGTACACTCGGCTCCTTCGACAGAAAGGTGTAAATCTCGCCAGGCTCCAGCGCGTTCCGGAACCGGTCACTGGGCGGCGCTGGTTGTACGCCTGGAATTCTCAGGCCGAGGCCCAGGCCTTCGCGGATGAACTGCGAAAACGCACAGGAGACCTGGCGTGGGAGGTTGTCGAGGTCAACGGTCAACCGTCCGAAGGACCGCTCGGACCAATCGAGATTCAGGTCGTCCGCCAGGCTGAAGGCTGGGCTTTCGCCCTGCACCCGCTGAGCCGGCACATGATCCAGAAAGTTTTCCCGGAGTCCTGCCGCAGGGACAGCATCTCCATCCGCACGGAAATCAGCCAGGACTTCCAGAGTACTCAGGGCGAAATTGCCGATCTGGCCGAACAGGTCGTCGTTATCCTGACGGGGCTGAGCCTCGACAAGATCACCGAGACCTTCAGCGGCTTCCGAGTGTACGATCCGGTCGCCAGGAAGGAACTCTTGGCCTCATCCCCGGTTCAGGCTTGAGGCGGCGCGGGCGGTTGATCCCTGTTCCCCGCAGGGCGGAGGGGCGGCAAGATCGTCCAGGCGTTTCGGTACTCCTTGAAGCTCTCCCCGCTGCACATGACCTCGTCCTTGCCGAACAAGAACGTGAGCTTCAGGTGCTCCTTGCTGGTTTTCTTGTCGGTGTATTCGCTGCCGATGCCCTTCTCCAGATAGAGAGCGTTCAGGCGATCGCGGCGGATAATGACGAAGTCCTCCCAGCGTGCCTTCACCCTCATTGCGAAGACATAGTATAGAGGCGGGTTATCGGGCAGTTTCAGTTGTGCCAGTGGAACATCGATCTGCGCACTGTAACTGCCATCGTCCTTGACGGATTTTGGCTTGCGAGAGGTCTTCACCTGGATGTGCGTGTTCCCCTCTTCCTCGTCCTGAAAAGCGAAAATATCCCTGCCGACATCCACTTCCGGAATGGCCCCATTGCAGCCTCGGTCCAGCAACTCTGCCAGGACCGCTCTCTGGCCGCTGCGGCCGGTGTACGCACGGCGGTTCTTCGGGTCCATCGGCTCCTCCACCACGATCTCGCCTGGAATGAGTCATTGTTGGGAGTGTGCAGAGGCACGGGTTCGTCCGTGCTAAGGCGACCGGCAAGAGGTGAACTACCCGGTGGGACAGGCGTCTCGCCTGTCCGGACAGGCGAGACGCCTGTCCCACCGGGTGTGTTTGAACCTGCCGCTCGCCTAATGGGACAACGCCCTTCGGTGGCGATGCCGGCGGGCGGATTGTTCTTGCGCGTCACCGGGTCGCGACGATATTCGCCTGCGTTCGGCGGCCCGTTACTTGGCCATGTGTCGATAACCTTTTGCCGAGAGGGACAGGTAGCTGCCATCGAGACGCCTCGACTGCGGACGATATTACCGGCAGAAACAGCGCGGCGACACCAAAAACCGCAGGATCGGACCGCAGCCAGGAACGCAGGCACTATCCGCGCCAGCCGCACAGCTTCTCACCTTACCCTGGATTAAAGCCCTTTTCTCCTGGCTGGACGCCTTGCATGTCCCCTGTGTGGGCAAGAATTGAATTGGCAGTCTTCACCTTCCGTTCTTCTGCGCGAGAGAGTCCATGCGTCCCCATCCGCTCGGGCACAGGTGTCTTCTGGTTGCCGCCATTGTCGTGCTGTCCGGCACCCATCCGGCCGCGGCCGGGGAGGCGTACTTCCTGCTGATGTTCGCCTCGCAGCAAAGCCCTCCCTATCCCAACCACGCCCACACCTCCGCAACCTTTGTCCGCGTCCCCTACGACGGGAATCAGCCGCGTCTCTCCGGGATGGAGGCGTGTACCATTAGCTGGTTGCCGGCCAACCTCAAGATTCGAGACCACGCCCTGCTGCCGGAGCCAGGCCACAACTTCGGCCTGCATGAGACGCTCAGGTCCGCCGGCGAGGACCAACAGCGCGTCTCTCTCTGGGGTCCGTACCAGATTCATCCCGAACTGTACTATCGCGCCCTGCAGCAGGTCCAGTTGCTGCAAAGCGGCCAGGTGCGCTACAAGGCCGTGGACGCTGGCTACTCGACCGACCACGTCAGCAACTGCATTCACGCGGTCAGTGCAATCGCGGAGGGCCACCGGTTGCGGGTGCTGTCGCCCGGCTGGGGAGAAACGGCCAGCTATGCGGTCCTGCGCCGTTTTCGGTCGTGGATCATCAACCAGGAGCAGACGCACCCCTGGGTCGGGTCAGCCCTCCAACTGGACCGTTACCCGATCATCTATCGCGACTTCGAGGAGCCGCGCAGCGGCAAACTCCGCTCTCCCTTCAGCCTGCTCTTCGGCAGGGATCGCGACGCCACGTCCAGCTACGGTGCCCCGGCGCGCTGAACCTCCATCGACAGGCGAGCGGGACCATTTGCACGGCACCAAAGGGCGAAGGATTGACCGATCCCGGCGCAGGTGAGCATCGATATCGAGGGCATTCGCGTCCTCTCCCTTACCTCCTTGATCAAACTGAAACTCGCCTCCGGGATGACGAATGAACACCGGGGCCAGGATCTGATCGATGTCCAGCGAGTGATCGATACCCTCGACTTGCCTGAAGAGTTCGCGGCTCAGTTACACCCCTACGTTCAAGAGAAATTCAAGGACCTCTGGGGGATCGTTCAACGCAAACGGGCGCGCGAGTCGGAAAGTTGAGGTTTGCCTGATCGGACCCTTTCCCGGTACAACTTCCTCCTGATGTATCCGCCCGCATCCGGAGGAATCCTCATGCCATTCTCTCTCGCCGGTCATGTCGCCGTCGTCACCGGCAGCAGCACCGGTCTCGGCAAGGCCATCGCACTGACACTCGGCAAGGCCGGGGCCGGCGTCCTCGTCAACTATTTCAACAATGACGCCCGCGCCGAACGCACTCAGGCCGAGTTCAAGCAAGCCGGCGTCAATAGCGTACTGGTGAAATCGTCGGCCGTCACCGAGGACGGCGTCGATGCAATGTTCCGCACGGCAGAGAAGCAACTTGGGCCGGTCGATATCGTCATCGTCAACGCCACGCCGGACCAGCCGCTCAAGCCGATCGAGGAGTACGACTGGGCCGGGTATCAGACCATGCTCGATTTCTTCGTCAAGAGTCCATTCCTGCTGGCGCGGCGCGGATTGCCGCACATGAAGGCGAAGAAGTGGGGCCGAATCGTCAACATCACCAGTGAAGTTTATCATCGCGCCGTCGCCCCGTTCAGCGCCTACGTCGCGGCCAAGGGAGCGCAGATTGGCTGGTCGCGCAGCATGTCGCGCGAACTGGCACCTTCCGGTATCACGGTCAACACCGTCGCGCCCGGCTGGATCCCGGTCGAGCGCCACGAACACGACCCGCAAGCCGACAAGGACGCCTATCGCGCCTTGATCCCGGCCGATCGCTGGGGTACGCCGCAAGACGTTGCCGATGCCTGCCTGTACCTGGTCAGCGAGGAGGCGTCCTTCGTGACCGGCCAGACGATCTGCGTCAACGGCGGCATGACGCCCTGGTGAGAGCGGAGAGAAAAAAGATACGCCGGCGGCTTGCGGAGCCGCCGGCGTGGGGGTGGGTTGCGGGAATTGGGTCGTGGTAGGAGGCCGCCGGGTCGGGCAGCCTGAGGAAGAGAGAACGAAAGTGATTCCTTTTATACGTGACTGCGAACACTGCTGCGCCGCCGGATCGTCTCGCACAGATGCTTGCAGCGCTCCAGGTCCGCCAGCATGGATTCCGTCAGAACGAAAACCGTCTCGCCGTCCTCGGCCCATTCCAGTTGCTGCTGGCAGGCCGTCAAGTGTTCGAGCAAGTCTTTGAGCCAGAGGAGGTTCGTTTGTCGTTGGCTCATGTTTGTGTCCTCGTCTTGCAACCAGTCGTCGGGGTACGGTTTTCAGTAAATGCAAGCGGTGTGCCACGATGCCAGGCAACACAGCGAATGGCACTCAAGTCCCTGAAATATAAGCCTTTGCGATCGGGTGGCAAAATTGCAACCGCGACGGGAAGGGAAGGGATTGCAAGAACTACAAGCTTTTCATCTTCTCAAACGCCCTTCGATTGTAAGAAGAACCGGCCGGCCTTGTTGAAACCGGGTGGCCGAGAGGCGTCACGCTCATTCTTTTCGGCAGAATCGTTGTTTTCGCCAAAACCCGCACTTTTCCGGGAATCGGCTTGACAGCACGCGCGAAACGCATTCGGATGGAGGTATCCCATCGCCGCGGTTTCTCGTTCTCCGGCCTCTCCGGAGCCGGCGAGGGCGGCGGTTCACGGCAGGCAGCCACCCCGTTACGGACTCGCGAGCGGGCGCTGGCAGACAACCAGGAGTGACGCGTCCATGATCCACGTCACGTGTGATCTCTGCGGTAGGTCGATTCGGGCAGGAGAGGATATTCATTATGTGGTCAAACTCGAAGTATTCGCCGCTCACGAACCAGCCGAACTAACCGAGGAGGACCTTGACGCGGACCACCTCGACGCCGTGAGCGAGTTGCTCGATGAGATGGAGGAGACGGGAAGTGACGAGGCGCTGCCGCCATCGGCCCAGGAGCGCCGCTTCGATCTGTGCTGTGCGTGTCGCGAGCGGTTCCTGCGCGATCCCCTGGGCAAGGAGACCGCCATAAAGTTCCACTTCAGCAAGAACTGACGAGAGAGGGTGAGGCGAGCGGGGGGTGTGAATCCCCGCTCGCCTGTCGAATGCGTCGTTCGTCAACGCGGATCAGACCACGACGCGCAGCAGAGACACGAGTTGCTTACAGAGTTCGGGCAGGTCGTCGCTGCCGCGACAGGTCAGCAGGTTGCCGTCGCGCACCGTCGCCTCATCGACATAGATGGCGTCGGCAGCGCGAAGATCGTCGCGAATGCCGGGAGCGGACGTTGCCTGCTTGCCGAGCAGCGAGCCGGCGCTGATCAGCAACTGCGGGCCGTGACCGATCGCCGCGACGGGCCGATCCGCGTCCATGAAAGTGCGCGCGACATCGACCGCTTCCTCACGCAGCCGCAACCGCTCCGGCGACTGGCCGCCCGGAATGACGAGCAGATCGTAGTCCGAGGGCGTTGCCTCGTTGATGGGCGTGTCCGCCTCGACGCGATAGCCGTGCAGGCCCGTGACGCGCTGTCCGCACGGCGTCGCGATCTTGACGGTCATGCCTTCCTCGAGCAACCGATACCAGGGCAAGAATAGCTGTAGGTCGTCGAAACCATCCGCGACTAAAAAAAGGGCCATCATATAGACTGTTCCTTCATGGCAGGTGGAGAGGGAGGTCCATCTCCTGGAATTCTAGCTCGCGATCCCCAATGAAAAAAGGCCGACCCTGCTGATCCTCGTCCGATCCTCGTTCCCAAGACGCTCATGTCCCTTCTCGGTCCCGTCTTCTACTTCGATCTCGTTCGCCAGACGCGCCGCGCGCTGCCGACGGTCGTGCGCCTGCTCTACCTCGGCACCCTATTCCTCATCCTTCTCTTTGCCCACTTGAACCAATCGTCCTTCTCTCGGGACGGTCAATTGCCCCCCGGCGCCGTCTCGCGCATGGTGCAGGAGTTCTGCAGCATCTTTCTCGTCATGCAGTTTCTGCTCATCGTCGCTCTGACGCCGGCCCTGACCGCCGGCTCGCTCACGGAGGAGAAGGAAAAGCAGACCATGCCGTTCCTGCTGGCGAGTTCGCTGCGCAATCACGAGATTGTCCTGGGCAAGCTGGCCTCGCGGCTGGTCAGCGTGCTGCTGATCGTCATCGCCGGACTGCCGGTCTTCAGCCTGCTCCAGCTTCTCGGCGGCATCGATCCCGGCTGGTTGCTGGCCGGCTTCATTGCCTCGGGCGCAACGCTGCTCAGCCTCGCCGCCGTCAGCATCGCCTGGTCGGCCCTGCTGAGCCGCTCGCGCGATGCCCTCCTGTTCGCCTACCTCAGCCTGCCCGCGTATCTTCTGCTGGCGCGCGCGTCTCTCTTGCTGCTCTCCAACAACAATCTGCCGGCCCTGGATGCGCTGGTGCTGGCATTCAGCGCCGGCGATCCCTTCCGGGCCTACGAGCGCAGTCTTGACAGCCTCTATGGACGCGGCGCCGACAGCCTCGACGAGGTGTTGGGGGAATACCTGCTCTTTCACGGCATTGTCACGTTCTGCTGTCTGGCGATTGCCGTCCTTCAGGTGCGCCGGGTTGCGCTGAAAGAGGCCAGCATTCCGCAAGGACCATCGTCCATCCGCGAGACTCGACAGGTGGACGATCGGCCCATCCTCTGGCGCGAGTTGCACGCTGAACGCGGACCACGGCTGCACTGGCTGGCCCGGGTTGTCCTGGTGATCCTGGTCGGATTGAGCTTTCTGCCGGCGATGTTCTTCTTGCACGGCGAACCCAAAAGCAGCGGCCTGGAACGGGATATGAACATTTGGGTGCGCACCGTCGGCACTCTGGTCGCCTGTCTGCTGCTGCTGGCGGTTGGCATCCGTGCGGCTGGCAGCATCTCGGGAGAGCGCCAGAAGCAAACGTTCGATATCTTGCTGACGACTCCCCTGGAACTGCGCGAAATCCTCTCGGGCAAGTGGCTCGGTGCCGTGGGCAGCATCCGCAAGGGCTGGGTGTGGCTGGTCGCGATTGCGGGGCTGGGGATCGGAACGGGGGGGCTGCACATCGTCGCCCTGCCGTTGCTGGGGATCTGTTGGTTCATCCAGGCCAGCTTCATGGCGACCCTGGGCCTCTATTTCTCGCTGCGCTGCCGTTCGACTTTGCAAGCGACGGGAGCAACAATCTCCGCAACCCTCTTGTTGTGGCTCGGCCCCTTTTTTGTGTTGGTCTGCTGCGCCAATGGGGGCATGGGTCTGCGCAGCCTGGAGATGTTCCTGGCTGCCCTGGTTCCACCCGCCACACTGGGAATACTCGCGTTTTCCGAGATGGAACTGAGTGATATGCACAAAGGCGGACGCGAGTGGATCATCTATGTCATCATTGGCCAGGCGATCTGGGCCATCTGCGCCGGCGTCCTCTGGGCCAGGACCGTCGAACGTTTCCTGACGATGACGGGAAGGACGGAGCAGCCCGCTTCCATTCGGGTCAAGCAGACAGAATGACATACCCCCGACACTCGTTCGCCTCAAGGTCGCCGAAGGTCTCGGCCATGAGCGTCGCCGTCTCGTTCGGCTGCTTCGTCACCAAATAGAAGTGGCCCTCGGGAGCGAGCAGTGAACGGCCGCGCTCGACGAACAGCCGGGCGATGGCGCTCTGCGCGAAGTAAGGCGGATTGGCGAGGATGACGTCGAAGCTGGCCTCGGTCAGTCCCTCGACGCGCGGTGTGGCGACAACGTCGAAATGCGTCACGCCATTGGCACGGGCGTTGTGTTCGGTCAGGGCGAGAGCGCGCAGGTTGCTGTCCACGAAGGTGACGTGGCCATCGGGTCCGCAGCGCTGCCAGGCGAAGATACCGTTGGTGCCGCAGCCGCAGCCGAGATCGAGGACGCGCTGTCCCGGCTCGATCTGGGCTGTCTCCATCAGCGCCCGCGCTCCGTTGTCGAATCGGCCATAGGAGAAGGTGCCGGGACGCGACAGAAAGCGGCACGCCGGCCCGTCGCCGACCCTGTTCTGGAAGGTGATTTCGTGCCGGCGCCGTGGCCGATCGCCGTTGCGATGACAGACCAGCACGCTGCCGCTGTCCGAGGTATAGGCGTGCGTCTTGCCGAAGACCTTCTTCAGTTGGGCGGGAAAGAAGCTGTCGTCCTCGTAGGGCGACCAGACAATCAGTGAGCCATTCGGTTGCAGGACGTGGAACGCCTGCTCGACCATGTCGATCTTCAGTTCACGTTCGCCGCCGAGGGCCGGCAGATAGATCAGCGTCTGGAACTCTGCCGGCAGGTCCCACAGGTCGGTGCCGGTCTCGACGCGCACCCTGTCGCCGAGCATTTCCTTGATGCGGCCGGCCGGGTAGAGGTCCATCTGAAAGCAGACGAGTTGCGGCAGAGCGAGGGCGTCGGCCAGGTGAGCGACCTCGTCGGGCGAGCCGAGAACGATGCCGACGGGCGGTCGAACCCGGTCGCGCAGGGCGGCGGGTACTTCGCGCAGAACGTCCTTCTTCCGTCGCCCCATCGTGTGTCTCTCCCGCCGCTTGGGGCTTAGCGGTGTGTTTCCGCCAAGCCGCAAGCGGCAACACGGTCACACCGTCGCCATCTCGAATTCCGCGTTCCACTTCGCCCCTGAAGGCAGCGTCAGCCAGCCGACGTCCTTGCCCTGGTTCGGCATGTTGATCGCATTCGTGGGGCAGGTGTACGGCTCCAGACAGAACGCCTTACGATTCGGCGGCGTGAACACCACCAACTCGCGGAAGAACGTTGAGGAGAAGAAGTGCAACTTGCGCTCCCCCTGGATCATGCTGCCATTCCAGCGCAGCCCCGCCGGCGTCTCGGGACCGCCGCTCGTCAAGTTCGTCAGCACGTCATCGACGTTGACGCCGCCGAAGGGCCGGGGCTTGCGGAAGTCGCGCGCCTCATCGACGGGCAGAATCTCTCCGGTCGGCAGTGTCTCGTCGAGCTTCCAGTACGAGGCGGCCGGCACCTGGATCAGACAATCGTCCGCCTTGGCGCCTGGCACGAATGGCACGGTGAAATAGGGATGATAGCCGATGCCGAAGGGTAGCGTCCCCGCGCCGGGATTGCGCACCTGTGACTCGACGCGCAGCCGGCCCGCGAGCAGACGGTACGTCACCTTCAGCACAAAGTCCGCCGGCCAGAGCGGCAGCGAATCGGCATCGTCGCGCGACAACTGGAACTCGCCGGTGATCCAGGCGCTGTCGGCGTCGCTGCCCTCCTCGACGAGGCGCCAGGGTTTGCGGCAGACGAAGCCATGAATGGCGTTCTTCTTGGTGCCGTCGATCTTCGGCAGCGCGAACGGACGGCCTTCCCAGTTGCATTGGCCATCGCGGATGCGGTTGGGAAAGGGGAACAGGATCGGAATGCCGCTGCGTGTGGGCCGGCCATTGTCGAACAGTCCCGGATCGGCGTAGAGCAGATCGAGTGCCTGTCCGCCCTTGACGGTCTTCCACGAGAAGCAGTTGAAGCCGAGCGCCGGCCAGACCTCGGCACGGTCGCCGGCATCGCTTTCGAGGACGTGGATGGTGTTATCGAGTCCGCTGGTGGTCGGCTGCTGGCGCGTGCTGTGCCGGAAGGCCATGATTGCTCTCCTTACCAGCCCCGAGCGCAAGCGAGGGGTTCACCCGGGAAGACCCGCGCTCGCGCTCGGGGCTTGTCGCGCGTCGGGCTAGTTGAAGCGATACAGTCTGAATATCGTAGAGCGCAGCGCTTGTGAAAGAAACCCCCTGCCCGTGCGAGGTTCCCGCCGTGCCGATCTTTGCCGCCGACGTGCTTCAGTCCTTCGCTCGCTCCATCTTCGAGGCGCGCGGCGTGCCGGGCGATGAGGCCGCGACCGTGGCCGGCAGCCTCGTGGACGCCAACCTGTGCGGCCACGATTCGCACGGCGTCATTCGCATCATGCAGTATCTGACCTATCTCGAGGACGGCCGGCTCAAGGCAGGCGTGCCGCTGAACGTGGTCAAC
>JBBSDR010000135.1:0-9765 GCA_038240465.1 Gemmatales bacterium | reverse complement strand
GGGAGCTTCTCCACCCCCAGGATGCGATGAGCCGACATCGAGGTGCCAAACCTTCCCGCCGCTGTGAACGCTCAGGGAAGATAAGCCTGTTATCCCCGGAGTACCTTTTATCTGTTGAGCGACGGCCTTTCCATCCAGCACCGCCGGATCACTAAGCCCTGCTTTCGCACCTGCTCGACCGATGGGTCTCGCAGTCAAGCACCCTTATACCTTTACGCTCTTTGGCCGATTGCCGACCGGCCTGAGGGTACCTTTGGACTCCTCCGTTACCTTTTAGGAGGAGACCGCCCCAGTCAAACTGCCCACTTAGCACTGTCCGCCGCCCGGGTTCACGGGACGGGGTTAGAATTCAAGCACAACAAGGGTGGTGTTTCACTGGTCGACTTCCGAAGCGCCGGAACGCTCCGGGCAGAGTCTCCCACCTACGCTACGCATGCTGGGCCTAAACCCAATACTAAGCTGCAGTAAAGGTTCACGGGGTCTTTCCGTCTAATTGCGGGTATGTTGCATCTTCACAACAACTACAGTTTCACCGAGTCGCTGGTAGAGACAGTGATCCGGTCGTTACACCATTCATGCAGGTCGGAACTTACCCGACAAGGAACTTCGCTACCTTAGGACCGTCATAGTTACGGCCGCCGTTTACCGGAGCTTCGGTTGCGAGCTTCACCACCTTGCGGCGGTTAACCCCCTTCCTTAACTTACCGGCACCGGGCAGGTGTCAGTCTCTATACGTCCTCTTACGAGTTGGCAGAGACCTGTGTTTTTAGTAAACAGTCGCCAGATCCCTTTCACTGCGGCCCCCACGACCGTGGCCGGGGGGCACCCCTTCTCCCGAAGTTACGGGGTTATGTTGCCGAGTTCCTTTACCAGCGTTCTCTCGAGCGCCTTAGAATCTTCATCACGCCTACCTGTGTCAGTTTTAGTACGGGCAGTCTGGATCAACCTTCTCGGGGCTTTTCTTGACTCTCTTTCATGGGACTTCGGAATCGTAAATGTCCTCCCCCTTGCGGGCCGCCGCTCCAACACGGCAGGCTCCCACTCCAGAAAGCGTCACCCGAGTCGTCCCCAGAACTGGTGCAGGAATATTAACCTGCCGTCCATCGACTACGCCTTTCGGCCTCGTCTTAGGGTCCGACTAACCCTGGGCGGATTTACCTTCCCCAGGAAACCTTAGGCTTTCGGCGACAGGGATTCTCACCCTGTTTATCGTTACTCGTTCCGGCATGATCACTTGCACTACCTCCAGGGCTCGTTGTCCGTACCCCTTCTATGGCTGGTGCAACGCTCTCCTACCGTAGTATCTCTACTACCCGCTGCTTCGGTATCATGCTTAGTCCCGTTCATTATCGGCGCAGGACTCCTCGACCAGTAAGCTATTACGCACTTTTTAAATGATGGCTGCTTCTAAGCCAACATCCTGGCTGTCTCAGGAATCCAACTTCCTTTCGCACTGAGCTGGATTGAGGGACCTTAGCGGGCGGTCTGGGTTGTTCCCCTCTCGACGACGAAGCTTATCCCCCGCCGTCTAGCTGCCTGGCTTCACCCCATGGTATTCGGAGTTTGGTTCGGGAGGGTAGCCGGGTAGGCCCCCTGCCCGATTCAGTCGCTCTACCCCCATGGGTCAGCACCAGACGTTAACCCTAAAGTTATTTCGGAGAGAACGAGCTATCTCCACGTTTGATGATACTTTCAATCCTCCACACAGGTCATCCCATAGTTTTTCAACACTAATGAGTTCGGACCTCCATGGGGTTTTACCCCCACTTCATCCTGCCCATGCGTAGGTCACGTGGTTTCGCGTCTACCGCAGCCGACTTCGTCGCCCTTATCAGACTCGGTTTCCCTTCGGCTCCACGCCAGAGGCGTTTAACCTGGCCGGTTACGGTAAGTCGCCGGATCATTATGCAAAAGGCACGCGATCACCCTGGGGAAGTTGCCCTCCCCATAGGGCTCTCACCGCTTGTAGGCATGTGGTTTCAGGTTCACTGTCCTCCCCTTACAGGGGTTCTTCCCACCTTTCGCTCGCGCTACTCGTTCGCTATCGGTCGCCAGAGAGTACTTAGCCTTACGGGATGGACCCCGTGGATTCAGACTCACTTTCACGTGTTGAGTCTTACTCAGGTGCCGGCTCGTCCCCTTTCCCTTTCGCCTACAGGACTCTCACCTACTGTGGCCCGCTTTTCCAAAACGGTTCGGCTGGGTAATCGGTTTCTAAATGCCGGTCCTACAACCCCGTCCAGACTTGTCCGGACGGTTTAGGCTATTCCGCTTTCGCTCGCCGCTACTGACGGAGTCGCTTTTGCTTTCCTTTCCTCCGGGTAATGAGATGTTTCAGTTCCCCGGGTTAGCGGCCTGCACCTATGGATTCAGTGCAGGTCAATTCGGGAATCCCGGTCTCAACGCTCGTTTGACAGCTTCACCGGGCTTATCGCAGTCTTCCACGCCCTTCATCGCCTTCTGGCGCCTAGGCATCCCCCACACGCCCTTAGTAGCTTAACCGCATTGACCTCTCCCTCAACCCGCGATTACTTCTCGCCCGGCTGAGAACAAAGGCGTCATGCGCTGACTGCCACCGTCCTCGGCTGCATCGGCCGAGGATAGTAACGATCCCTTGCTCTAATGGCTCTCGCAGAGAATTCTCACTTGAAACTTCCAGGAACCAGGAGCGTTCGCACACCCCAGGCCCCAGTTGCTTTTGTGAGGCAACTCTTTCCGCTCCACCTACTTGTCAAAGAACGCCCTCGAAGGTTCGAGGGAAACCTCATCTCGCGATGAGGTATCTGCTGTGCCGCTCGCGCGGCATGTCCGTCGGGAAAACGGTTGTATTAACCGCTTCCACTGACAGGACTTACATTAATCAAGATAGCGAGAAACTTCTGGGCGTCAACCTGTCTCGCCATTTTTTCTTTTCTGCATCGCGACCCGGGCATCGCGACTTGGGCGAAGCGAGTGGAGACGACCGGGGTCGAACCGGCAACCCCTAGCTTGCAAAGCTAGTGCTCTCCCAGTTGAGCTACGTCCCCCGCTGTCAGCCTCTCGTAAGTGGGCGTACTTGGATTCGAACCAAGGACCTCAGCTTTATCAGAGCTGCGCTCTAGCCAACTGAGCTATACGCCCGGCTTCAGCAAACAAAAAAGCCAAACCGTACCCGGTTTGGCTCTATCCCCTGTCTTGTCCTGGATAGAGCGCTATTTCCCCTGAATGAAGAGAGTTGTGGTATGAATCAGCATGCGACAATCCTTTCCACTCTGAAGGCAGATCATGGAATTATAGGGCCGATTGGGGCGCTGTCAACGGAAAAATTTCTCTGGACGCCACGCCCCGCCCACGCCGCCCACGCAGACGTCTCTTGCGAATTTGCCTTCCCTCTCACTACAATCTCTGCTGACCCGATGCGCATAGCCGTCGCTCCAGCCGAGTAGGACCGTCGTGCATGAATCCGAGTGCTGAGAAGCCTGCCGCCCCACGACGCGTTGCCGTTCTCGGCTCGACCGGGTCCATCGGCACGAGCTGCCTTGATGTCGTCGCTCATCTCGACGGCCGACTCACCGCTCACTCGCTCTCGGCCCATTCTTCCTGGCAATCACTTCACGAACAAGCCCGCCGCTTCAAGCCGCGCCGCATCGCTTTGACCGATCCCGAGGCCGCTCGACAACTCGACGGCCAGTTCAAAGGCGTCTGTGAAGTGCTGCATGGCCCGGATGCCCTCGCCATCCTCGCCAGCGATCCCGAGGCCGAGATCGTCGTCAGCGCCATTGTCGGTTCCGCGGGACTGACCGGCACCTGGGCCGCCCTTGAAAAAGGCAAAAGCGTCGCCTTCGCCAACAAGGAAACGCTTGTCATGGCCGGGCCGCTGGTCATGAAGTTGGCCCGCGAACGCGGCGGACGACTCTTGCCCGTCGATAGCGAACATTCCGCCATCTTCCAGGCCCTTCACGATACGCCCCTCGATCAGGTCGAGCGCGTCGTCTTGACCGGATCAGGAGGACCGTTTCGCGGCAAGACGAGCCGAGACCTCGAAAACGTCACCATCGAGCAAGCGCTCAAGCATCCCACCTGGTGCATGGGACCGAAGATCAGCGTGGACTCGGCCACGCTGATGAACAAGGCCCTTGAGATCATCGAGGCCCGCTGGTTGTTCGATCTGCCGCCCGAGAAGATCGATGTGATTATCCATCCCGAATCGGTCATTCACTCGTTCGTCGAATTTACGGATGGTTCCGTCCTCGCCCAGTTGTCGCCGCCGGACATGCGCCTGCCGATTCAGTATGCGCTGACGTATCCCGAGCGCGTCGCGGGGCCGGCTCGACGGTTGCCGTGGAAGGAACTGTCGGCCTGGCACTTCGAGCAGCCGGACCACGAAACGTTCCCGGCCCTACAATTGGGGTACGAGGTGGCGCGGCAGGGCGGCACCTGCGGCGCGGTGCTGAACGCGGCCAACGAGGCGGCGGTCGGGAAATTCCTCGCCGGCGAGTTGGCCTTCCTCGACATTGTCGCCGCCTGCCGGGCGGCTCTCGATCACCATGACTACAGCGCCACGCCGACGCTGGCCGAACTGGCCCGGCTCGACCGCTGGGCACGACAGGAGGTAGCTCGTTGGACAGCCCATCGATCCCCAACCCTGAGCAGCCCGTAACTCCGGTATTGCCGGACGGCCAGGTTCCGACGCCCGCTCCAATGGGTGCCGCGGAGGGTCCCCGTTCGCCCGAGCAGGGCGATGCTCCCGAGACGCCGCTGACGCCCGGCCAGTGGCTGGCGCAGAATGGCATCTACCTGGCCATTCTCGTCGGCGGTCTTATCTGGCTCTATCGCTCCCACGGCTGGGAAGGGCTGCCCAGCGCCTTCCTCACTGTCTTCGGCATCGGCTTCATCATCTTCATCCATGAACTGGGCCATTTCCTCGTCGCCAAATGGTGCGACGTCCATGTGCTGACCTTCAGCATCGGCTTCGGCCCGGCCATTCCCGGCTGCAGTTTCCGGCGGGGTGAGACGACCTACAAGCTGGCTCTGTTGCCGCTGGGCGGTTACGTCAACATGGTCGGCGAGGGCGCCGACGCCGACGAGGGCGAGGACTATCCGCGTTCGTTCAAGAACAAGAGTGTCGGCCAGCGCATGGCCATCATCTCGGCCGGCGTGATCATGAACGTGATCCTCGGGGCCATCGCCTTCACCTTTGTGTACCGCGTCCACGGCGTCGAGCGTCTCCGTGCGGCCGTCGGCCGCGTCGATCCGGGCGGAGTGGCCTGGACCGACGGCGTTCGCAGCGGCTGGCGCATCGATCAGATCGGCTCCAATACCAAACCCAACTTCGACGATCTGCGGATTCAGGTGATGCTGTCCCAGAAAAACGCCGAGTTGCCTTTCCAGTTCTTCGATCCGTACGCCAAAAATACGAAGGATCGAGAGAAGTACATCGACCTGAAGCCGCTGCGCGGGGATGGGATGAGTCCGGTCATCGGTGTCAGCGGGCCGTCGCGGCTCGAGCTGGTCGGGCCGGAGTACAAGAAGGTCTACACCTCGCCGGCGGGCCGCAACAGCGCGGCGGCCGCGGCGCGAGTCCTGGAGTTGAAACCAGGCGATGCGATTGTCTCGACCAGCGACCCCGACAACCCCTCTGAAATGAAGTCGCTGACTCCCGTCGATTACGACGAACTGGGCAAGCGGTTCCTGGCCCTGTCCGGCGAGCCAATCAAACTGGCCATTCGTCATACCGGCGGCAGGGAACCCGAAACCGTGACGCTCGCCGCCGAGGGATTTCAGTGGAGCGACCGGATCGTCGCCTGCAGCCGGCTCCCCGCCGCGGGGACGACTTATAATCCGTTCGATCTCGCTCCTCTGTCTGCCGATCCTCGCTTCAGCGAAGGCGATGCGCGCGATCCATTTGAGTTCCGTTCCTGGCTGCGGCAACTGGCGGGCAAGCCGGTCGTCGTCGAGGTGAAACGCGCCCGGGGCAAGGACGAATCGTACTCGGTCAAGGTGTTCGTGCCGCCCGCCTATCAGTTACGGCTGGGACTGCGCATGCAGATGGGCAAGGTCGCCGCGGTGCGTGAAGGCACGGCCGCGGAGAAGGTGGGTGTGCGTGGCTTGCTGACGTCGAAGGACCCGGCCGACACGATCAGCGGGGTTCAGATCGTCGATGACAAGGGCAATGGACTGATCCTCGGCGATGCTCCGAAGAACCTGCCGGAAAACCCGAAACGTATCATCAAGCCGTTCGACCCGGTGCGGCTGCCCTTCGACCTGACGGAGTTCGCGAACAAGTATCCCGGCCGGAAGCTGGTGACGCTGACGGTCGTCCGCCCCAATCCCAAGCAGAAAGAAGGCGTGCCGCTGGAGCCGATCGTCTGGGACTCCGGCTTTGACGACAGTATCGAGTCGCCTTTCACCTGGGCGTCGTCGCTGTCCATTCCCCAACTGGGCATCGCCTACTGGGTCAACAGTTTCATCGAGGCCGTCGAGCCTGGCTCCCCCGCCGCGAACGCTCGCCGGGTGATTGAGGAGCAGCCCGATCGTGTCTGGACGAAGAAGCCGGAGTCGCTGCAGGCCGGCGATGTCATCACGAGCATCCGCTTCTGGGAAGGGGTGCCGAGCAAGCCAGGTTGGGGCGACTGGGAAGATCTCCAGTCGGAGCGAGGCAAGGAGAAAGCGTACGACCGCTGGGCGTATGCGTCCGAGGCGGTGCGGGCAAGCGGCCGCGTCGTCGTCCAGTTCAAGATCCGCCGCGACGAAACGGTGCTGGCTGAACCCTTCGAGGTGGTGTTGCAAGAGGATCGTTCGGTGCCGCTGACGGAGCGCGGCCTGGCCCTGGCGGCGGACACGCATCTGGTCAAGGCCGAGAGCATGGTCGAGGCCCTCGACTACGGCTGGCAGGAAACCTGGGGGTTCATCAAGACCATCTACAAGGGCCTGGTCCGCGTCGTCACGGGCAGCGTCTCGACCAAGAGCCTCGAAGGGCCGATCGGCATCGTGTCGCGAACATTCAACCTGGCGCAGGACGACATTTACGGGTTGATCCTGTTCCTGGGCATCCTGAGCGTCAACCTGGCAGTGGTGAACTTCCTGCCGATCCCGCTCCTGGATGGCGGCCACATGGTCTTCCTGATCTACGAGAAGATCCGCGGCAAGCCGGCGTCGGAACAGGTGCGCAACATCGCGGCCTACATCGGTCTGGGTCTGCTGCTGTTGCTGATGGTGTATGTGTTCGTGATCGACATTCAGCGGCGGATCTTGAAATAAATCCTCGGTCGCCGCAAGCGGCGAGGACAGGAGGCCGAAGACGATGAGCAAGCGACGATCGGAGCAGATCCAGCACGGCAAGGGAAAGCCGGCGGAGACGCACATCACGAAGGCACCGGACGCAACGAACCCGGCCACGCTTCCGAACGAGGCGGGGAGTGGGGACAGCGCGCCGTTGGACGCGAAC
The DNA here is from genome assembly GCA_038240465.1 of Gemmatales bacterium. Classification (GTDB taxonomy): domain Bacteria; phylum Planctomycetota; class Planctomycetia; order Gemmatales; family Gemmataceae; genus JBBRIK01. The sequence goes on along the minus strand of JBBSDR010000135.1, from coordinate 2,339 downwards.
GCGCTGGGCAAGTACTGGATCGTGATCATCCTGTGGGCTGTGAGTTTCACCCTGATGATTGCCTTCGAGTTGATGGCGGCGGTATTTCGTCGCTGACCCTGCCAGCCCTCGGCGGAAGCAAGAGAGACGCGGTTCCCTTAACTTGCGCCGTGGGCTATTCAATGATGGTTTGGCCGCGCAGCAACTCGACGAGTTTTTTCCACGTCTCTTCCGGAGACGGCGTTCCGGCCTCGCGCAACAGAGCGATGGCCCGCTCGCGCAGAGGCGTCTGGTTCACGGGCGGGGCCACGTCCCGGGTGCTGCAGCGCTTGCCGTCGAGGGCCTCGTTGCACAGTTCGTCGGCGCGCTTGTTCTGGGCGCGGCGGACATGGACGAAGGAGACGCCACCGACAAAATGACGCCGCAGGTCCACGGCGTCTTCGTAGAGCGAACGGAGTTCCTCGTTCTTGACCCGGTACTCGCCGTTGAGTTGCTTGACCATCAGTTCGCTGTCGCTGTGGACGACGACGCGATGCTTTTCTCCCAGGTCCAGGGCATGTTCGAGGGCCTTCACCAGGGCGGTATACTCGGCCTGGTTGTTGGTCGTCTCGCCAAGGAGGCCCGCTTCCTCGATCGGCGGCTGGCCATCGCGGGCGATGACATAGGCATACGCGGCGGGGCCGGGATTGCCGCGCGCGGCGCCGTCGGTGTGGATGGAGAGCAGTGCGAGTTCGGCCATCGTGGCTCCTTTTCTGTTTGCTCATTGTAGGAATCGCTTTCGGAGACGGAGTTGATGAGTGACGAGCCGCGATTTCTGCTTCTCGAAACCTCTGGCCCCGGCGGCTTCATCGCTGTCGCCCGGGGAGAAACTCTCTGTGGAGTGCGGCCCCTGGAGGAATCACGACGGCATGTACGCGATCTCGTGCCGATGACCGGCGACCTGCTGCGCGAACAGGGCTGGAAGCCGGACGATCTTGCCGGCGTCCTCGTCAGCGTCGGTCCCGGCAGTTACACCGGACTCCGCGTCGGGCTGATGGCGGCGAAGACGCTCAGCTACGTTACCGGCTGCGTCCTTCTCGGTATCGAGACGTTTGCCGCTGTCGCCGAACAGGTCCCCGATGCTGTTCAGCAAGTCGATGTCCTTGCCGATGCGCAGCAGGAAAAAGTCTACGTCCAGTCCTTTCGACGCAATGGAGGGGGCATGAAGGCCGTGGCGCCCTTGCGAATCTGTCCGGTCGCGGAATGGCTGGCCAGTCGCGATGGTCTGGCCCACGTCAGCGGTCCCGGTGTCGAGGCGCATCGAGAGCGGTTGGCGGGCTTGTCGCTCATTGAATCAGCTCTCTCGACACCCCAGCCAGAGGGATTGTTGCGGCTGGGGCTGCGCCGCTTCCGGGCGGGAGAGCGCGACGATCTCTGGACACTGGAGCCGATCTACCTGCGCCCGAGCGCCGCCGAGGAACAATGGAGCAAGCGGAAGGGGGAGGCCCAGCGCTGAGCGGGGAAGACCGCTAAACCGCAAGCGGCCCGGACGCTTCAGCGACAGGCGCTGCACTCCTCTGGCCCAGGCGCTCCCACGGCAGCAACGGTAAGTACAGGCACAGCATGTAGGGTGCGAAGCCGCCGAGTTCCATGCTGACCCAGATTCCGAGATGGAACGAGGCCCCGAAGCCCAGCAAGATCTCACGATTCCAGCGCAGCAAGACGTGCAGCACGCCGGCGTAGGGGATGCGCATCACAAGGTTCGCCAGAGTACACCACGGAACCAGCATCAAGGGGGCGATCAGCACTTCCCACCACAGGACGATCCGCGTCAGCAAGTAAGTGAGCTTGAACGGCAGATGCCAGGCGGCGTAGGACCAGCGGGCCAGCGTCAGGTCGCAGAGGACGAAATAAAGGCTCGTCCCCTTCTCCCAGGTGTCGCCCAGCGACTTGAACAGCCCGTTGAACAGGTACACGATCATCATCTGGACAAAGAGCAGCCGCAGCGCCCACGGATGGATGCAGAAGGGAACCGTCAGCGGCTGTTCGTGGCGCATCAGGGCCACGCCGCGAAACTCGCCTTCTTCGCCGCGCACCCCCGCCCAGTAGAAACGACGCCGCAACCACGCCTCGACCGACCAGGCCGCCCCGCTCGCCGTCATCATCAGGTAGAAGAGCGCCAGCGTTCGCACGGCGTCGCCGCCGTTGTCGATGTGATGGTTGCTGACCGCCGCCGAGGTGGACATCGCCCAGCAGAAGACGGCGCTCAGTCGGCTGCCCAGGCCGATCAGCAGGAAGAACGAGGCCACGACCCACAGACCCATCAGCAGCTTGACGCGCGCCTTGGCCGCTGCGATATCGCGCGGATTGTCGTCGCGCAG
>JBBSDR010000134.1:0-9788 GCA_038240465.1 Gemmatales bacterium | reverse complement strand
TTGACGTAGAGGACCGGATCGCCCTTGGAGCGGAACTCGACGCCCTGAAAGCGCGACGGCAGGAAACCGCTGTGCCACTGGCGCGCGGAGATTGGCTGCTGCTGTCCGGCCCGGCCCGTCGAGGTCATCACCACGAAGCCGGGCAGATCGTCGCAGTCGGCGCCGAGTCCATACCACATCCACGAACCCATCGATGGCCGGCCGGAGATGAGCGTGCCGGTGTTCATGAAGGTATGGGCCGGATCGTGATTGATCGCCTCCGTCTTCATCGACCGAATGATGCACATCTCATCGGCGACGGTGGCGAGGTGCGGGAAGATCTCACTAATCTCCTGCCCGCTCTTGCCCGCTTTCTTGAACGGATGCTGCGGTCCGAAACAGTTCAGCTTGGCGCCTTGAAGCTGGGCGATGGGCTGTCCCTTGGTGAACGACTCGGGCATCAACTGGCCGTTGCGCTTGGCCAACTCCGGCTTGTAGTCGAACGTCTCTAAATGCGACGGCCCGCCGGCCATGTACAGGTAGATGACGCGCTTGGCCTTCGCCTTGAAATGGAGCGGGTTGACGACGCCCGCACCCTTCTTGTCGGCCCCGCGCAGCAGAGCGGGATCGAGCAGCGAGGCGAGAGCGAGGGCGCCCATGCCGGCGCTGGAACGGCCGAGGAACGCTCGGCGAGTCTGAGAGAGCAGGTTCATGGTCAGTTCCTCGTGATGGTTTCGTGCAGGTTCAGGATGATCCGGGCAATCGACGTCGCGGCGGCCAACTCGGCCACGTCAACGCCCTGGGCAAATGGACGCGCGCCAACCGTCAGCACTTTCCGGGCTGAGTCGATGTCCTTGCGATACTGCTCCAGGTGTTTGCCGTGGACCGCGATCAGCAACTTCTCCTCGGCCGGCTCCGCCTTGCGGCTCAGAGCGTGCCGATACGCAAACTGGATGCGATCGGCAGTCGTCTTGCCGCCGTCGCGCACCATCCGCTCGGCGAGGACGCGAGCCGCCTCGACATAGACCGGATCGTTGAGCAGCACCAGCGCCTGGAGGGGCGTGTTGGAACGAGGCCGTTCGACGGTGCATTCCTCACGGCTCGGGGCATCGAACGCCACCAGGCTCGGGTGCGGAAAAGTACGGCACCAGTAGGTATAAAGGCCGCGACGATACAGTCCCTCGCCCTGGTCGTTCATCCACTCGCGCGTCGGGAAGTTGAGCATCGCCCAGTAGCCGGCCGGCTGATAGGGCTTCGCGCTTGGCCCGCCGATCTTGCGGACCAGCAAGCCGCTGATGGCCAGGGCGTTGTCGCGCACCAGCTCGGCATCGAGCCGGAAACGAGCCTGATGAGCCAGCAGCAGGTTGTACGGATCGACGTGTTTCAGCTTGTCGCTGACCATCGACGATTGCTTGTAGGTGTCGGACATCACCATCAGCTTGACGATCTTCTTGACGTCCCAGCCACTCTCGCGAAACTCGACCGCCAGCCAGTCGAGCAGTTCCGGATGCGTCGGCGGTACGCCCTGGGAGCCGAAATCGTCGAGCGACTTCACCAGCCCCTGGCCGTAGAAGAGCTTCCACAAGCGATTGACGAAGACGCGAGCCGTCAGCGGGTTATCCGCCGACGTCAGCCAGTTCCCCAGGTCGAGGCGCGAGGCGCGTTCGCCCTTGAAGCTGAGCGCCGGCAGTGTGCCGGGCGTGCCGGGCTTGACGATCTCGCCGGTCTCGTCGAGCCAGTTGCCGCGCGGCAGGACACGGACCATGCGCGGCGGCATCACGGACGTGGTAATCAGCGTGGCCGGCACGTTCTTCAGCAGTTCGTCCTTCTCGCGCTGAAGGTCGGCAATCTGCTTGCGAATCGCGGCCAACTCCGGAGCGATGGTGCGGTAATGGTCCGCCAGTACCTTCTTGTGAGCCGGCGTGCGCTTGTCCGGTTCGAGGGCGAGGACAGCCGCGACTTGCTTGGGCAATCCCTTGGTATTGCCCTTGAGCGACTCTTCCCATCTCTTGAGGCCCGCCTCGAACTCCGTCGGCGGCACGGTCAGCGACTTCTGCAGAGGGGCCATCCGGCCATCGATTTCCTTGAGCTTCGCGTCCTGGGCCGGTGTCGGCAGACGATCCTGGTCCTGTCGTCCGACAGGCTTTTCCTTGACGTCGGCGAAGAAGGCGGCAAAGGAATAGAAGTCCTTTTGCTTCAGCGGATCGAACTTGTGATCGTGGCATTCGCAGCAGCCGAGCGTCAGGCCGAGGAAGATGGTGGCGGTGTTGCGCACGCGGTCCGAGGCGTACTTCGCGGCGTACTCCTTGGCCTGCGCGCCGCCCTCTTCCGTCGTCATCAGCAATCGATTGAAGCCCGAGGCGATCTTCTGTTCTGTCGTCGCGCCCGGCAGCAAGTCGCCGCCCAGTTGTTCGATGACGAAACGGTTGAAGGGCTTGTTGCTGTTAAAGGCGTCGATGACGTAATCGCGATAGGGGGCGACGTCGCGATGGTTGTCGCTGTGATAGCCGGCCGTGTCGGCGAAGCGGACGACGTCGAGCCAGTAAAGCGCCAGCCGTTCGCCGAAGTGCTTCGACTCCAGCAGACGATCGACGGCATTCTCATAGGCTTTCGGCGATTGGTCCTGCACGAACGCCTCGACATCTCCGGGCGCCGGCGGCAGGCCCAGCAGATCGAACGACAGCCGCCGCAGCAGCGTCCGCCGATCCGCCTCCGCAGCGGCTTCAAGGCCCTCCCTCTCCAGGCGGGCGCGGATAAAGCCGTCAATCGGATCGGTGGTTGCGGATTTCGGGTTGCGGATTTCGGGTAAGGGCGGTCGCTTCGCCGTGATGAGCGACCAGTGCTTCTGATAGACCGCTCCCTCCGCAACCCATTGCCGCAGGGTGGCGAGGTGAGCGACGGACAGTTGCTTGGGACTTTTCGCCGGCGGCATCTGCCCCTTCTTGCCGGCAGCGCTGATGCGCTTGATCAGCTCGCTCTCGTCGGGCTTGCCGCGTTCGAGGATGCGATAACCGCCGCGGTCGGCGAACGCACCTTCCTCGATGTCCAGGCGCAGGTCGGCCTTGCGCTGTCCCGGATCGGGACCGTGGCAGGCAAAGCAGTGATCGGCCAGGATGGGACGGATGTCGCGATTGAATTCGAGGGTCGGCTTCTTCGTCTGGGCCAGCGCCGCCGGACAGAAGAGTGCGGCGCTCAGCAGAAGCAGCACGAGACGGAGTCGGCTCCCGGATGCCATCATCAAAGTCTCCGAGCAGGGGAGGGAGTAAATCTGGCGGGAGGGCGATGAATTCAGAGTACCCGGCCCACGCGCGGATCGCAAGAGGCTGAAAGCCATCTGGCCTTCCTTCTCGGTTCGCGAACCCTCCTGCGCGGGTTTCGCGGGACCGGGCAACTTCGACAGACCAGCGCGTCAAGGGAACCTGTGCAACTTCGGCAAGCGCACAATCGTTGCGGCCGTGGCAACCGGAGCGAAAAAAAACGCCCCCGCAGTGAGTATTGCTCTTGACTCCGACTTGCTCAAAAATCCCCTCAAGATTTCTCACTCGCGTCCCGATATCCCCTGTACTGTTCGCTATCTTGCGTGGCCGAACGGTGACGGGAGAAATCTGACAACCACCATCCTGAGAGGACCTCAACCATGTTTTCGTTCTTCCGCCAGTCCTTCCGGCAGTGGGCCCGGAGCGGCACAAGGACAACCGGCGCGGCGAAAGCCCCCGCGCGCCGCCTCCAGTGTGAGACACTGGAGGATCGTGTCCTGCCGTCTCTGGCCGGCAGCCAGATGCTGGTAAACAGCACGATTCCCAATGCGGACCAGAACCCCGCGGCCGCCACCTCGACCAACGGTACATCTGTTGTTGTCTGGACGCAGGTCAAGCCCGGATACGATCGCGACATCAAGGCCCAACGGTTCGACGCCAGCGGCCACAAGCTCGGCGGCGAGATCGTCATCGCCGGCAGCCGCTCGCCCGAGCGCAACGCCTCTGTGGCCATGGACTCCCACGGCAACTTCGTCGTCACCTGGATCGAGGACTACTCCTCGACCGACAGCGACATTCACGCAGCTGTCTTCCGCGCCGACGGCACTCGCATCGGCAACGAACTGGTTGTGGCCAGTACGCCCAAGAACGAGTACGATCCGAGCGTCGCCATGGACGCCAACGGCAATTTCGTGGTCAGCTACACCTATCAGTTCGGCAAGACCGACAGCGACATCAAGGCGGTCCTCTTCCACGCCAACGGCACGATTGCCCGCACGATCGACGTTGCCATCAGCACGCGCATCGAGTCCAACTCGCGGGTCACGATGAGTCCCGATGGACGCTTCGCGATCGCCTTCGTCAAGTCGGATGACGTCTGGGTCCAGCGTTACACCAACGGCGGCAACCTCATCGACAGTCACGTTGTCGCGGGCGGCACCAATCTCCAGGAGATGCCCGACATCTCGATGGACAGCCACGGCAACTCCGTCGTCGTCTGGCAGGAGAGGGTGAACAACAACTGGAACATCTACGCTCGCGCCATCAGCAGCACCGGGCAGCTCGGGACCACCAAGACCGTGCAGTCCACCTCCTCCCAGGAAACCCTGCCGACCGTCGCCGTCGATTCGACGACCGGCAAGTATGTCGTGGCCTACCAGTCGCAGATCGGCAGTACGAACTCGGTCCGGGTGACTGAAATGTACGCCTCGGGATCGCAGATCCAGACCTCGACGATGGACGTCGGCCTGGCCAATCCGTTTGTCAGTCTCGGAGGCAGCGCCCATCGCTATCTGGTCACGGGGCAGTCGCTCGGCTCCAAGGGAGGCGACTTCGATGGCGGCGTCTTCGCTCGCTTTGGCATCCTCTGATCCGCTGCGTTCTCGAGCCGGCGTTGCCGGACAGTGACGGATCACTCTCGCTTGAGGGCAGGGATTGCCAGCAAAGAATGGGTCCAAAAACGAAAGGGGGCCGGAACAGTGTTCCAGCCCCCTCGCGTGTTTTCGCGAAGCCGCAAGCGGCAAGACAGACAGATTACTTGCAGCAGCCCTTCTTCACATGGCCGCTCTCGCAGCCGGACTCAACAACCACCGGAGCGCACTCGACCACACCGTAGACCGGCACCTGGACCTCGACGGTCTTGGTGACGTGATGGCAGACGCGGACGGTGACCGGCTTGGCAACCGTCACCGGACGGCAGACATTCACCATGATGTCTTCGTTGTACGGCGTCGTCTTGTAGCTGACGAACGTCCGGTTCTCGGTCTTGGTGATCGGCTTGCACACCCAGACGTCGAACGTGCGCGTCTTCTTGACAGTCACATACTTGACCACATTGACGGTCTCGGTCTTGGTCGTCGGCTTGGACACCCAGACGTCGATCATGCGGGACTTCTTGACGGTCACGTTCTTGGACACGTTGACAGTCTCGGTCTTGCTGACCGGCTTGTAGCTCACCGCGACGTAGTCATACTTCTCATCGACATACTCGCAGGTCGTGAAGGTCACGTTCTCAGTCGTCGTGACTGGCTGGGAGATCCACACCTTCTTGCTGACCACCATCGTCGCCGGTGCGCAGTCGCTCTCGCAGCTCTTCTTGCATTTGCCGAACAGGCCCTTGCGGCCGCAGCTGGAGCCGGAGCCGGAGCTGCAGGCCACCTCGACGCACTGCGTTTCCCAGTGTCCCATGTCCTTCGTGACGGGGCGGGCCTCGGTCCGGGTGACCGAATGGGGGACCTTGCGCATGCCGGACTTCTTCTCCTCGACCCGCTCCTGCACCGTGTAGGTCCGCGTCTCGGGAGTGGTCACGGTCTCGCAGACGTAGTAGTCTTCACTGCGGCTCTCCTTGACCGGCACATACACCGTGACGGTCCGCGTCTCGGGAGTGGTCACGGTCTCGCAGACGTTGTAGTCCTCGCTGCGGGTCTCCTTGACCTGCTCGTACACCGTGAAGGTGACGGGCCGAGATTCTTCCATTCGATCCGACCTGTACTTGGTGACGGTCCGCTTCTCGGCCACCGTCTGATACTCGGTGACGTTGACCGTGCGCGTCTCGTTGACCCACTCGGGGACCGTGACGGTGCGGGTTTCGGTCCGGTAGCCGACGATGGTCTGCGACGGAGCGGCACAACTCGACGCATAGCCGGAGCCGCTGTCGCAGCCCTTCTTCTTGAACAGTCCACCCTGGCTCGACGGAACGGCCAGGACCAGCGAAAACAGGGCGACGGGAATCAACAGCCAACGCTTCATGGAATCCTCCGAGGATGAACAGGAGACTTGCCGGGCAGCACCAAAGGCCCTTGCTTCGTTACAGATTACTGGTTTCACTCTGGGCAAGCTAGAGAAAATACCGCAAATAGAAAATTCGGGCTGATGAAGACGGCTGCGAAGAAGTTACTGTCGCTACAATCGAACTTCCCATCTTCACTAGCTTGCCTCATCGATAGTAGCAAACGCAGTGCCGTAACCCGTGTCAGCAAGGGAACTTTTGAAAATAGAGGGGTTGGATAATCGGGACTATCTCAGAAGAAGTTGCGGAGAGGAGAGATTGAGGACTTTGGGGAGCGAACTCGCCCCGATAAAGTGCAGGTTGGCGATCTCGATCGGGCGGCAGAAGCCAGGAGACCACAACCCGTACAATCCTGCAAAGCGCGACTTCGCCCTCTCGCCACGGTCTCGGGACCTGCCCAACTAGTCCCATTCCGCATTGAGACATTCGCGCATTGCGAGGAGGGTCGAAAGAACACGATGATTCAGTTGAGCGATCACGAAGAGGGACTTGTGTTGCCGGTCCGTGTCCAGCCGCGAGCGCGGAGGCCGGGCGTCCAGGGAGAACAGGGCGGTGCGCTCAAGGTGGCGGTTTCGGCTCCGCCCGAGGGGGGCCGGGCGAACGAAGCCCTGGTCGAAATGCTCGCTGAGGTGCTGAAATTACGCCGTTCGCAGATTGCTCTTCTCTCGGGACAGACGGCACGCGACAAGAAGTTCCTCATCCGTGGCGTGAGCCGCGTCGAACTCGAACAGCGGCTGGCGCCTCTGCTCGCAGCTGAGGATTAGGACCGCCAGCGGAATGCAAGTCTGCCGCTGGCGGTCCGGAAGCGATCCTCATCAATAGCGCAGAATGATTTCCGCCAGGATGCGGTTATCGAGCAAGTCCTTGCGGTTCGACACCGGCCGCTCGTAAGCGACGCCGACGTCGAGGTGCTTGTTGACAATGGCCTTGACGCCGGCCGCGATGGTGACAAGGTCGTTGCCGGCGACGCCGCTGGTGCCAAGGTTGAGCAGCCCGTCGCCCTCGCCCAGGGCCGGCGGCAAACCGCGATTGCCGCCCTCGGTGTAATGGAACCAGTTCGCCTCGACCAGCGGATAGAGCCAGCCGCAAAGTTGCTTGTCCAGGTGAATCTGGCTGAAGGCGTAGCTACTGTTCTCCGAGCGCTCGACCGGGAACTGATAGCCGGCGTTGCCAATCAGGTGGACGCCGTTGCAGAAGCCCTTGCCAGCCGTGCCGAAGACGCTGAAGACGCCCTTGCCCTGGCCCGAGAACACCTTGCTCTCGCCGGTCTGCGGCTCATACTGGAAGCCGCCGACCACGAGGAACTGGTTCTCGACGTCGCGGACGAAGGCGTACTTCAGGCCGGCCGCGATGTTGATCCAGCCATCCGAGTTATTGCCCCGGCCGGGGTGAATCGTGGCGAAGCCATCCTTGTCCGCGATGAACGACAGCCGATCCGTCAGGGCGACGCGCGCCTGCAGACCGTAAACCTGAAAGTTGCCGCCGCCGAAGGGATGCTCGCTGGGAATCCAGTCGCCGACGAACAGCATCCGCGCCTCGGTCAACGCCCGCGGGTCCTTGGCCAGCACCGGATTGCTAATCGGACCGATGAACGAGCAGAAGGCGCGATCGCTCTGGAAGAGCTTGCGGGCCGACCCATCCGCGGCGTCCGCCCCTTTGTCGTAGGACTGGAAGATCGTCGCGGGTTCGCCGGCTCGCGCCAGCGATCCCAGGAAAAGAAGGGCGATGAGAGTGAAGCGTTGTTTCATGATGTCAACTTCCTGTTCGCAGGTTGAACGAGATGCCGATGATTTCATCGTCCGTCCCCGTTCGTGAATGAAGTATCCCCTGTCGAGAACAAGAAAAATCCTCCCCCTGTCGAGACTGCCGTGCCGGAGGCAATGAAATTGCGCGATTGTCGCGAAAAAGCGGTTCGATGAGCGGGATCGGCTCTCGCATCGCAGCGACGGCAGCGCCTCTGCCGCCGGTGTGTTCCGCTTCATACAATCCCGACATCCGCATCCTGTATTGCACTCTTCAAGGACCTGCACCCATGACGGCTCCAACTTACGAGAAACTCACTCCTCCAACCCAGGGGACCCGCGTCACAGTCAGCGCTGATGGTGTCTGGCAGATTCCCGACGATCCGATCGTCTGTCTGCTGCGCGGCGACGGCATCGGCGTTGACGTCGGCAGCGCGCCCGGCATCACCGCCTGCGCCGTCAAGGTCCTCGATGCGGCCGTCGCCAAGGCCTATGGCGGCAAGCGCAAAATCCACTGGTTCGACATCCACGCCGGCGACGCCGCGCGCACCCTCTACTTCCCGCAGGTCAAGGACGAACAGGTCGGCGCCCTGAGCGAGGACGAGCAGCGCAAACTCTACATCCCCGACGACTCGCTCCAGGCGTTCGGCTACTACCGGATTGGCCTCAAGGGTCCGCTGACGACTCCGATCGGCGGTGGTTTCCGCTCGATCAACGTCTATCTGCGGATCAAGTTCGACCTGTATGCCTGCGTCCGTCCGGTGCGCTACTTCAAGGGTGTCGATGCGCCGAACAAGAAGGCCGACAAGGTCGATATGGTGATCTTCCGCGAGAACACCGAGGACGTGTACTGCGGCATCGATCTCAAGAGCGGCAGTGACAAGGCGAAGCGGGTGATCGCGCTCCTCAAGGAACTGGGCTACGACGTGCGGCCGTCGTCGGGCATCGGCGTCAAGCCCATGTCACCGGAAGGATCGAAACGCCTGGTGCGAATGGCCATCAAGTACGCCCTGGACAAGAAGCTGCCCAGCGTGACGATCATGCACAAGGGCAACATCATGAAATACACCGAGGGGGCCTTCAAGGACTGGGGCTACGAGGTGGCGAAAGAGGAGTTCCGGGACCGGATCGTTACCGAGAAGGAAATCGACGACAAGGTGATGGATGGCAAGGGCCGGCTGCTGATCAAGGATCGCATCGCGGACAGCATGTTCCAGCAGATCCAGTTGCGGCCGGACGAATACAGTGTGATCGCGACGCCGAACCTCAACGGCGACTACATCTCCGACGCGGCGGCGGCGATGACCGGCGGCATCGGCCTGGCGGCAGGCGCCAACATCGGCGATCAGTCGGCGATGTTCGAGGCCACGCACGGTACGGCGCCGAAGTACACCGGCAAGAACGTGGCCAACCCGGGCGCGGTGCTGCTGTCGGGCGTGATGATGCTGGAACACATGGGCTGGGACGAGGCGGCGAAGCTGGTCTACGGCGGCGTCGAGGCCACGTTCACCGAGGCAGACGACACGGCGAAGAAGGGCCCCGGCGGCAAGCTGCATGTGACGTATGACATCGCGCGCCAGTTGCCCGGCTACACGGACAAGGACGCAGTCAGCAGCATGGGCTTCGCGGACCGGATCATCCATCACCTTCAGCGCAAGTGACCCCCGTGGTGCAGGCGTCTCGCCTGCTCTTGCTCTTTGCCGTGGTGCAGGCGTCTCGCCTGCTCTTGCTCTTTGCCGTGGTGCAGGCGTCTCGCCTGCTCTTCATTTTTGCATCAAGAGTAAGAGCAGGCGAGCCGCCTGC
>JBBSDR010000133.1:0-9837 GCA_038240465.1 Gemmatales bacterium | reverse complement strand
GCGGCTCTTGCGCAGTGGGCGTATCCAACGCCGCCGCAGCGATCCCTCGACCCTACAGAACCTGCTCGACCCCGAGAAGATGACGTTTTCAGACCGACGAAAACCTTAACCGGATGCGTATGGGCCAGTAATGGCCCCGGTTCCGACACCGGGGCCATTACTGGCCCCGCTCGCCATTCCTATTTGCTCTCCATGCGGTGAACGCCGTCCCAACCCGGGCCGGGGGGCGACTCGCGATACTGCCGGCAACGATGCAGCATCTCCTTCGCCGGCGCGTCATCGGGCCAGCGCGCCAGCACTTGCTCGAATCCTCGCATCGCCCCGTCCCACTCCTGACGCCAATACGCCTGAAGCGCTTGCCCGAACGTTTCCGCGAGTTCGACGAGTGATGCGTCTGTCTCGCCCTTCAGGCCGAGCAGCTCGTACACCAGCACTCCTCTTGTCTTGCCCTTGACCGTTACCCAGTCGAGCGGCCGGGCGACGATGTCGTCCTTCGCCTCCTCATAAGTCATTTCGCTGATCATCGTCGCCGTGCCGTAATACTTGTTCAAGCCTTCGAGACGACTCGCCAGGTTGACGGCATCGCCAATCACCGTGTAGTTCAGCCGGGCCGCGCTGCCGATGTTGCCGACGACGACCTCGCCGGTATTGATGCCGATGCGCGCGAAGAACAGCGGCTTGCCCTCCTGTTTCCATTTGTCGCGCAGCCGGGCCAGCACCTGCTGATTGCGAACCGCGGCGCGACAGGCCGCCAGGGCATTCTCCGGCATCTCCTGCGGCGCTCCCCAGAAAGCCATGATCGCATCGCCGATGTACTTGTCCACCGTGCCGCCCGAGGCCAGGACCTGTTCGCTCAGCGCTTGCAGATACTCGCCGAGATGCTCGACCAGCGCCTCCGGCTCCATCGCTTCCGAGATCGACGTGAAACCGGCGATGTCCGAGAAATAGATCGTCAGCCGCCGCCGCTCGCCGCCCAGGACAGCCTCCTGGCCCGAGCGCATCAGCCGGGCCACAAGGTCGGCGGGAACGTACTTGCGGAAGGAACGCAGGCTCGTCTTCATGGCCTCGGTCGCGTCCGCCAGCCGATCGACTTCGAGGATGATCGAGTGTCCGGCCGGACGCGGTTCCAGTTCGAGCCGGCTGATCGCCTCGGTATCGCGGGCCAGGGCCTCCAGCGGCCGCGCCACCTGCGCTGACGTCCACACGCTCAGGAGCAGCGCGACCACCAGCACGATCGCGCCCACGATCAGGCTGATCCAGGCGTGGCGCTTGGCGCCCGCCAGCACGTCGTCCTCGGGAATCACCAGGCCGATCAGCCAGCGCGGCGCGTCCTGTTTTGTCTCCAGACCGCGATACCCTCCCAGGTAGTTGACGCCATCGGACTTGAAATGAATCGGGACGAAGTGGGGCAAAGCGGTCGGGTCCACTGTGTCCGGGATGCGATTCACCAGCGCCGGCACAAGCGGGTCGGCGACGTCCTTGAGGTCCATCAACTCCGCGTGCAACGCCTGGCCGGGGACCGTGTCCTCCCGCAGGATCGCGGCTCGTTTGGGATGCGCGATCAACTTGCGTTCGCCGTCGCGGCGCAACTCGATGAGGAAAGCGTAGCCCAGGGTGCTGACGTCGAGTTTTTCGAGGAAATCGCACAGGGCATAGGCATTGAAGCCAATGCCCAGAACGCCGCGCAGGCTTTTGTCCGGGTTGTAAATCGGCGTCGCATGGCTGAGACCGGGATAGGACAGCGTGCCGCGTTCGCCGAAAAACAGGTATGTCTCCGTCCAGGCGGGATGGCCGGCCTGCCGCGCTGTCGTGAAACTCGGCAGCGTTCGCATGTCGAAGGAGGCCAGGGCGGGAGCGGAGTACGCCGGGCGCGCGCGGAACTCCTGGATGGTGGAAGTGTGCAAGAGCCAGCTTTTGCCGTCGGCTGAGGGATGGACTTCACGGACGGTGATGCGATTCGTCTCGGGCGAGCGCATCACGAAGATGGCGACGCCATCGGCGCGGATAAAGTAGACGCCGCTGAGCATGGGGATGGAATCGACGACCTCATGCGCGTAGCCGGCCAGACGCGGGAAATCACCGGGATCGAGCAGCCCACTCTTGAAGAGATGCTGCAGGATGCCGCTCTGGCGATGAGCGGTCCGGACGACGTCCTCGACATGCTGATCGACATGAGCGCCCATCTGTTCAAACAGTTCGTCGGTCAGTTCGTGGGCGCTGCTGCGCATGTTGAAGTAGCCGGTGACTCCGACGGCGAGAACGGTGAACAGCGTCAAACTGAGCAGGATGCTCAGAAGCGTCACGCGCAGACTGCGTTTCATGAAGAGACTCGTTCTTGTCTTTGACGTCGAGATAGCAGTTCAAAGCGCACGGCCCCTCATCAGGACGTCGGCCAGGGCGACAAGGAGAAAGGATCGCGGGACGTCCGAGGCCGGCACTTCGAGCCAGATATCCACCTCGAAACGCCGGCGAAAGATCAGCGTTGCTTTGTGGATGGTACACGTTTCCAGGGCGACCCAGGGGACCTGCACCCCATTGTGGCTCAGGCCCTCGGCGCTGATGCCGAACTCTCCCAGCCAGATCGTTTCTCCCCGGCGCAGTTCGTCGAGCGCCTGGGGGAGTTGCACCCGGATGGCCTCATGGGTGACTCGAGCGCTGAGGCGTTCGACACCCTGGAGGCGATTGTTGAACCGCAGTTCCGGCTTGTTCTCGAAGCGGATTCGCACGTCGTGAACGACGCGCAGCAAAAAGCCGTTCTGATCGAAGACGCGCGTCGTGTTGTGGCGGACGTATTCGACGTGTTCCAGCCGATAGACGGTAAAGCGCCGGCCGTCGTTGAAGACGAGCGCGTCATCGAAGAAGATCAGGCGAAAGGATTGGCCCGCCAGGACCACGATGAGCAGCAGGACCGCGGCAATGGTAAAGACGAAAGCGCTGAAAGTGAGCAACCCCTTGGCTACTTCCTGACTCTTGACTCCTTTCAAGGCGACAGCCATGAGGAAGAGGGCAATTCCGGCCGCAGTGCCAAGCACCTTGAGCAGGAGCGTTCCTTTTCCCTGGGTGTGATAGATCACTCGAGGAGTACCGAGCCGTTCCACTTCCGCGGGCAATGGCTGCGGAATGGCGCGCCACAGGGCGTCCAGACGGGCGGTTTCCTCCTCTTCCACGGCCGAGCGCGTCATCTCCGCGAAAGTGGCCTCTGTCTCGACCGAGGGTGCTTCCGCAACCGGATCGTTTCCCAGTCCGGAAAAAGGACTCGCGCTTGCTGGGGGCGCCGCCGGGGCAGCGCGTGGGGGTACTGGGGGAGGAACAGGGGCCGGCGGCGCGATCGGAGTGGCGACGGCGGGTGCGGGCAGACGCATCTGCTGGCCGCACTTGGGACAGGCGATCACCCTGCCGGCGGCATTGTCGTCTGCCTGCATCGCCTGAGCGCATTTCGGACAGACAATTTTCAGCATGTCTCACGACTCCTGAGCGAAGGCGGATCACGCCTGCAAGCGGTTCTCGAACACTTGCAGGCCCTGGACATCATCGGCTTGCCAGGCGGGATTGGGCCGGACGACGTCGCATGGCTGAGACCGGGATAGGATCCAATCGAGCGCGAAACGTAAACACGAAGGCGCCTGACTCATTGGTTACTTTGTCTTCTTGTCCCTGATATACTTCTCGAACCAGGCCAAATCCCATTCCATCTTCGCCTTGCGATTGGAATACTTCATTACTCCATGCGATTCTCCCGGATAGACGAGCAACTCTGTCGGCACCTTGACATACTCTTTCAGCGCTCGATACAGCATTCGGCTCTGGGCGGGAGGACAGCGCTCATCGCTGCCGCCGACGTGGATCAATGTCGGGGTGCGGACCTTGTCGAGGGCATAAGTGGGAGAGGTCTTCTTGTAGAGATCGGCCTGCTGCCACGGCAGGCCCTTCTTGAAGGCCATCGCATACGCCGGTTCGTCGTTGGCTCCCCACTCCATGACCGTATCGACGATGCCCGCGCCGCTCGATGCCGCCTTGAATCGCGTCGTCTTCGTGATGAGGCAGTTGGTCAGATAACCGCCGTTGCTCCAGCCGCTGACGCCGAGCTTCTCCGGATCGGCAATCCCTTTCTCGACCAGGGCATCCACACCGGAGAGAATGTCGGCGACGTCGCGATCGTTCTCGTGGCCGACAAGATCGGTGAGGAACTTGTCCTCGTAGCCGGTGGAGCCGCGATAGTTGGGACACAGCACCGCGTAGCCCTTCGCGGGCAACAGCGTCCGGCCATAGATCCAGTATTGCAAGTGGAAGCGATCCGCCGTCGTCGGGCCGCCGTGGATGCAGACGACGAGCGGCACCTTGTCGCCCTTCTTGTAATCGGGCGGCAATTCGAGGATGCCCTCGACGGGCGTGCCGTCCTTGCTCGTCCACGAGAAGGCGCTCATTTGCGGCAGTTTCCAGGTATCGACCTGCGGATTGATGTTGGTGAGCCGTTTCGGTTTGTGGTCCTTGCCAACGAGATAGAGATCCGGCGTGTGGGTCTGGTCGTTCATGAGTACGACGTTCGCAAACGGGCCGGAGAACGCCTCGACCACGACGTCGCCTACTGTCCAGGTCTCGAATCCAGTCGGCTTGCCCTCCTCGGCGCCGGTTGCAACGTAATGTCTGACACGCCCCTTCGATTCCATCAGGTAAGCGAGGTCCTTGGTGTTTTCCACCCATCCCAGGGGGCTGCCGTAACCGCGCACATGATCGCGAGTGCGTTGCAACAGCGAGGAGACCCAACTCTCCTTCTCCAGACGGGCAACGACAATCTCGGCGGGATAGCCGTCGAAGACCACATTGAAGGCAAGGTGCTTGCCACCGAAGCTACCCCAGGCCAGGTGATCGAGCCAGCCATACGGCGAGGCAGCCTCGGCACGGTAACACCTGTCGGGAATGGTGACGCTCTTCCTCGTCTTCAGGTCGAACACATCGACTCGTGATTTTCCCTCGAAGCTGACCACCGTTTCATCCGGCGTGGTGATCATGGCAATCGATTCGCGATCCGGCGACACCTTGAACTCACGGATGACGCGGGTCTCATCGACGACCTTCTCCGCTTTCCACGTTTCGAGATCGAGCCTCCACAACTGCGACGTCTTGCCGGTGCCGTGGCCGTAGTCGATTCCCTTGAACTCCTTCTTGAGAGCGGCGAAATCTCCGGCCACCCTATCCGCGCTGGTCTGATAGTAGACGAACTCTTTGCTTCCGAAGGAGAGATCGAACGCCAGCACGCCGCCGGGGACGCGCGTGACGGCGAACGGTTCACCTCCTTCTACGCGGACACGCCAAACCTGCGTCGAACCATCCAGGGGCGGCTGCTTCTCGCCCTCGCGCTTGAGACGACCCATGAAATAGATTGTGTCGCTCTTGGACGTCCAGAGCGGGTTCGCGACTCCGGCATGATCGAACGTCAGCCGGCGCGGCTTTGGATCGCGTTCATGGGAATTAACGGCCCACAGATCGACCCGCCGGCTGTCGGTCGCCTTGTCCCAACGGCTGAGTGTGTAGGCGACCCAGGGGCTGAACGGTGCAGCCTGATGCTGCCCGATAATGTCGAGGCTGAAATAATCATCGACGGTGATGTCGTGCGTGCGCGGCTTCTCCTGCGCCGACAGATGTACCGGCAACAGCAGAACCGCAAGGAATGCGAACCTGTTCATTCCCTATCTCCGATGTAGGCCTCGGCCAGGGCTGTGAGGAGGAAGTAACGGGGGACCAAGGCGATGGGCAACCTCAAGCAATATTCTGGTTGGAATTTCCGCCGGAAGCAGAGCGCCTCCTGAATGACGATGCAGGCGGCCAGTTCGTCCCAGCGGAAACCAAATGTTCCGGCGCGGATGCCGCCATTGTCGATGGCAATATCACCGAGGATCAGCTTTCCGCCGTTCCGCAAGGTCTCCATGGCGCCCGGCAACTGCTTGCTGCCTGCTTCGTGAATGACCTGTACGGCAAGACTCTCAAAGCCGATCAAGGTTTCATCGAGGTACAATGGCGGTCTCCTGTCAAGGCGAATTCGCACGCTATGCTTGTGCTCCATTGTCAGGGGGGACCGGCTGACCACGCGGGTGAAGAAATGCTGGACGTGCTGGACGATGGTCCAGGGAATGACCTGATACCGACGGCGGCGCTGGTATACCATTGCCTCATCGAAGAGGATGATCCGAAACGCACCGCGGCCAAGGATGACGAAGTAAAAGATGCCGAGGGAGATGCTCAGGCCAATGAGGAGGATCAGCCCATTCCCCATCGGCGACCCGGTTAGCGCTGAGATGGTCACGCCGACCGCCAGGAACACCCAGAGGGCGATCGCTCCTCCAAGGATGCGCCACATAAAACCGACATGCCCCTCGCTGGCGTAGATGTGCCGGGGTGTACCAAGTTGCGCTACCTCCGGCGGCATCGGCCGAGGCAATTCCTCCCACAAGCGTTTGGTACACTCCGCCTCCTCTGCCTCCTGCACTTTGGATTCAAAATCGGCAAACACGTTCTCATGGGCAGCAGCCTGCTCTTCTGTGGCTGGGACTGGACTGTTGCCAAGTCCAGCAAAAGGATTGTCGGCCGCAGGCGCAGGGACGAGAGCGGGACCGGCCACAGAGGGCGTGGGCAGGCTCATCTGCTGGCCACAGTTCGGACACGCAACGACCTTGCCGAGCACGCTCTCGTCAACGTGAAGCGGTTGCTGGCACTGCGGACAAACGATAGGGAGCATGAGCGAGTTTCTCCAGTCACGATTGCAAGCGAGTCTCGAACACTTGCAGACCATGATCATACGCACCTTGCCAGGCCGGGTTCGGCTGGACCACGTCGCGGAACTTGACCAGCACGGCGACAGCGTCAGCGACATGAAAAGCGGTATGGATGCCTTTCTGATCGCGGCGATGAGTCTCCAGAGCGGCCAGGGCCGTCACGGCCGCCCCGAGGGCCGGTCCCTCCGTGGAAGTGAGCCGATGCAGCGGCCGATCGAGGACGCTGGCGAGGATTTCACACATCAGACTATTGCGGGCGATACCGCCCGAGACGGTGATGCGCGTGATGCGCTGTCCCGCCGCCTCGTGTTCGCGGACCCCCAGCGCGATCAGATAGGCCAGCGCTTCGAGTGACGCCCGGAACTTCTTGCCGGCCTCGTCCGGAACTGAAGGCGACCACTCAACGCGCGGCTGCTTGACGTTGAGCGATGGCTCCGGATTGACGAACGGTAGTACCATCGTTCCCTCGCAGCCGGCTGGCACCTTGCGCGCCTCGGCCTCGAGGTAATCCCAATCGGGATCGGAGCCGACGATCTTGTCGAGGAACAACGCGCCGTTGTTGTAGCAGCGCATCCAGAGATACGGTCCCCAGTTGAGCCGCATGGCGTCGAGCGTTCCCGACGCGGGCAACTGGGCGGACGACGAGTTGACGACGGCGGAACTGCCGAGAATAACGGCCACCTGGCCATCGTCCACGGCACCGCCGCCGACGAGTCCGGCTTGCTGATCGTCCGAAGTCGGAAAGATGAGCGGGCGGTCGCCGGTGATGCCCGCATCAATGGCGAGGTGATCGGCGAGCGGGCCGAGCGGTTCGTAGTGATCGACGATCGGCGGCAGTTGCTCCCAGGCGAGGTCGCGCTGCCAGGACTGTTCGAGGGCTTCGAGCATGGCCCGGCTCCAGGAGCAAGTGCGCAGGTCCATGATGCCGGTCGAGGCGGCGGCCGAGATGCTGCACGCGCCGAAGTTGCCGGTGAGGAAACCGGCGGCGAGCGGGCCGTGCGGCAAGATGACTTTCGTCCGCTTCCAGTCTTCCTTGCTCAGCCGATGGGCGTCCTTGAGGAGTTGACTGAGCGTATAGCGGACCGCCCAGGGCCCGCCGATGTGATGCTTGACGGCCTCCTGGCCGCCGAGACGAGCGAGTCCCTTTTCATGATAGGGGGCGAGGGAGTGATCGTTCCAGCAGATGGCGCGGCGAACCTGGACGTGCTGGGCGTCGATGCGGCCGGCGGTGTGATGGGTGGCCGAGATGCCGCCGGCGACCCAGTGGGCAAGCTGGCCCTTGTCGCGGAGGAGGGCGGCGAGGGCGCGCGTGCTGGCGCGGGCCTGGCCTTCGAGCTGCATGAGGTTCAGTTCGGAGACGCCGTCGCGGTCCCAGAGATCGGTGGGAAAGCGCACCTCGGCGACGGTGTTGCCGGCGAGGTCGAAGGCGAGGCACTTGACGGCACTGGTGGAGAAGTCCCAGCCGGCGATGAGGGCATCGGGCGGGACGCATTGCAGAGGCTCGGCCACGGGTGAATACTCCTCGATCCGCACGGAACGCGGCAGGCGAAAATCGGTCAATCAGCATTGCTGGAACTGTTCTACCGCGCTGCAGGGGGACACTCAACGGGGGAACAAACCCGCCTTGTGCCTTCGTTCGTTTCACTCGGCTGCTGAGTACAATACCGTTGCAAGGCGGCGCGGCCCCGGGTCGAGGCTTCACGTTGTAAGGTGTCCCATGGTGCTACTCCCGGACGACCCGGAAGCGAGACGCCGCTGTTACAAGAACGCCTTGAGCAATTGGCGATACCGGGATTATGTGAGGTTCAAGGAACGTGTTCTGGAGTGGCTTCGGATCGAGTGCCCCGAATATGGCAACATCGCTGTCGAGATCGCGCGACGGCTGCACGAATATGTCAACGAGCAGGGAGGCGATATCGACGAACAAGAGGAGAGACGCCCGGAGTGGGATGACCACGAATTCCACTTTGACCTGCGAGTCGAGATCGACGGCCGGCACCTGTATTTCGAGACGCTGCTGTTCTGCGATAATCCCGACGATGTGGATGACCCTTTTATTGAAGTAGTGAGCGTTCATGATGTCTGACAAAACGGCCGAATTGAATCGCGATGGCAAGGGACGGCCTTTTCCCTGGCGCTGCACGAACTGCAAGGAGAAGGAGGTGTATCCGCTGCCGACGGACTACACCACAACCGTCAAGCACGATGGCAATTCCCACTCTATCCTGATTCGCGATTTGCCTATACCGACGTGCCGGAAGTGCGGCGAACGCACTTTCACCGCACGCGAGGAAGAGCACATCATCGCGGCGCTTCTCGCCCACCTGAAACTGCTTTCACCAGAAGTGATCCTGGAAAAACGGTTGCGGCTGCAGTTGAATCAGCAAGAAGTGGCCGAGCAACTGGGAGTCTCCGAGAAGACCGTCTCGCAGTGGGAGGCCGGAACGCTGATCCAGTCAAGAGCGATGGACAACCTGCTGCGGCTTTACTTCGATTGTCAGGAAGCCCGCACTTTCCTTCGGGTCCTCCTCGACAGAGACGAGATAGCGCAGTCCTCCTCCCCATTGGCGTCCCCGTTTCCGCCTATCCCTTCCGTGGTGGAGGGGACGTGAGTCCCCTGATTCAAACGCAACCCTGAGTGGACGCCGCTTCCGCGCTTCGTAAGAAGACCGGACGTCCCCTATCCTGTCGCATGCAGAGGAGATCCGATGAACGGAGTTCAGGCCATTCAAACATCGCTGGCAAGCACCCAGTTTCTGCTCAACAAATTCATCGAGGACCTGTCCGACGCCGACCTGCTCGTGCGTCCCGTACCGGGCGCCAATCACCTGGCCTGGCAACTCGGTCATCTCATCAACTCCGAAGGCATGCTGGTCAAGGGCCAGGTGAGCGACGCCAGCTATCCGGCACTGCCCGACGATTGGACGGAGGTTCATGGCCCCAAGACGACCGGCAATGATGGTCCGGCGGGCTTTCGCTCCAAGGCGGAGTACGCGGCCCTGTTCAACGAGGTACGCGCGGCGACCATCGCCGCCGCCGGCAAGCTGACCGACGCCGACCTCGACCG
>JBBSDR010000132.1:0-9840 GCA_038240465.1 Gemmatales bacterium | reverse complement strand
GAAGACGTGTTCGTCGATGAAATTGTTCTTCACGGCGAACGCTTCCGTCTTGATGGCCTGCTCGAAAGGGGCCGTGATGATGACGACTGCGACCTGGGTCTGGAAGCTGACGCGGATCGCGGTCTCGCCGTGGCGCTTGACGCGGACCTTGCCGTGGGCATCGACCTCGGCCATGCCGGCGTCGTTGGAATCGAAACGGCAGAGCCAGGTGACGTCGCGCTGTTGCCTCGGCGCGAACTCGGCCTTCACCAGCAACTGGATTTCCTGACCGGGCCTGACGACCGACCTGGCCGGTGTGGCGTCGAGTTTCGTCGCCTCGATCTCGTCCTTGACGGGTCCGAGTGCGCCGGCGCGAATCCAGTTGAGGAGCAATTTGTAAGCCCGGCTCTCAACGTCGAAGAGCTTGCCGCCCTCGTGCGGGGCCTGTCCGGTCGGCTTGAGCAAGAGAGAACTGGCCTCGGGAACGGCAAGGTTGACACGGCGTCCATCGAACTCGCGCGTGATCCAGGTGTGGTCCCAGTCGGGGGCGTAGCCGCGCAGCGACAGGCGGAAGCCGTTCTGGCCCGCGCCCTTGCCGTGGCAGGCGCCCTGGTTGCAGCCCTGGCGCGTCAGGAGCGGGACGACCTCGTTGACGAACGATGGCGTCTCGGCCCGAACGACGGGGACAAGCGCAAGGAGGACAAGAGCAGCTAAACGGATCACGACGAACCTCGTCAGGCGGGCGGGCGTGGAGCAGCGGGGGAAAGAGGACCGCCGCAAGGGGGGAGTCAACAGAAGTGATTCTATTCGCCGTCAGACGGGGCCGCAAGGAGAAAACCCCGGCGCGAGGGCGGTCACCCTCGCGCCGGCGATCCGCCATTACTTGGCGTTCAACTTCGGAACCAGGTTATCGACGTTCTTGCGGCTGTAGGTCAGCTTGTTGTTGTCGTCGTAGTCGATTCGCAGCACTTCCCACTTGTCCTTGTCGGAGGAGTCGATGAAGACGACGATGTTGGCCGTGTACTTGGTGCCGACGACGGCGCCCTTGTAGCCGGACTTGATGTGCAATTCCGTCCGGCCCGCCTTCGGCTCCTTCTTCTCGTAGCTCTCCAGGGTGGTAGCCTTCACTGTTGTGTGGGCATTGCGGACGATGACGCCGCCCAGCTTCTCGGCGAACGCTTTCTCGCTGTCGCCGCGCTTGTTGATGTTCGGCGTTTCATCCTCGGCGGCCCGGGTCAGCGGCGCCAGCAGGGCGACGAAGGCAAAGACAGCCACGCTCTTGATCAGACTCTTCATCGATGCATCTCCTCGAGTTGTCGTTCTCCTCGTTTCCCTTCGGAAGAGGAGAACAGGGTGGGAACCTCACTCGCCGTTGAGCTTCTTGACCAGGTTATCGACGTTCTTGCGGTTGAAGCCGGCGACGTTCTTGCTGTTGTCCTCGTAGTCGATCCGCAGGACCTCCCAGGAGTCCTTGTCCTTGGAATCGATGTAGACGACAATGTCGGCCGTGTACTCGGTGCCGCTGATGACCCCGCTGAACTTGCCCTTGATGTGCAACTCCTTGCGGCCCGGCTTCGGCTCCTTGTACTCGTAGCGGTGCAGCGAGGGGTTCTTCGCCGACCGCCGGGCCGCCTTGATGATCGTGACGCAGACCTCGGAGACAAACTTCTTTTCCAGGTCGCCGATCTTCTTGAAGTTGGGCACCTCTTCTCCCCTCGCGCCGGTGGCGAGCAGCACAACGCAGAGGAGAGCGAGGGGCAGCGTCTTCTTTCTCTTCATCGGGGTCGCTCCTGCTCCGGTCTCGAAGTTCATTCCTCCTTATCGTACCGGACGCCGAGAGCGGCGCTCAATGATTTTTTTACGAACATTCCTCGAAGGGGCCGCTAGACGGCAACCGTTGCCTCCTGGTGCAACTGGATAAGTGCCTCATCGAGCAAGTGCAGGGCGGTATCGATCTGTTCGGCGCTAATGCACAGCGGCGGACAGAAGCGAATCGCCGCCTCGCCGCAACCCAGCAGCAGCAAGCCGTTCTGAAACGCGGTCTGAACGATGGCGTCGCGGCCCACCGGATCGAGCGTTCGGCCATCCTCCTTGACCACGTCCATCGCGACCATCAGCCCCAGGCCGCGCACGTCGCCGACCACGCGGTGTTTGTGCTTTAACGCGCGCAGTCCCTGTTTCAGTTGCGTGCCGCGCTCGGTCGCATTGGCCATGTAGCCCTCTTCGAGCAGATCGAGGGTCGCCAGGGCGGCCCGGCAACTGACGGGATTGCCGCCGAACGTGCTGGCGTGGGAGCCGCTCGGCCAGTCCATGACGTCCTCGCGGGCCACGATGGCGCCCAGGGGCATGCCGCTGGCGATGCCCTTGGCGAGACAGACGATGTCGGGATCGACGCCCCAGTGCTGGCAGGCGTACATCTTGCCGGTGCGGCCAATGCCGCTCTGGACCTCATCGACGATGAGGAGCATGCCGTGGCGGTCGCACAGTTCGCGCAGCGCCGGGAGGAAGCCAGCCGGCGGAACGTGATAGCCACCCTCGCCCTGGATCGGCTCGACGAAAATGGCGGCCACTTCCTCGGGAGGCGCGATGCGCTTGAAGAGCGTCTCCTCGATCTGCTTGACGCAGGCGCACCCGGTGTCGGGCAGTTCGCAGCCGGTGCAGCCGCGCGGATAGACCGTGTGATGAATGTCCGGCACCAGCGGCGAGAAGCCGCGGCGATGGACCAGCTTCGAGCCGGACAGCGACATGGCCCCGTATGTGCGGCCGTGGAACGCCCCGAAAAAGGCGATGGCGCGCGAGCGTCCGGTGTGCCAGCGGGCGAGCTTGAGCGCCGCTTCGAGCGCTTCGGCGCCGCTGTTGGTGAAGAAGACGCGGCGGCGTCCCGGCCCTGGCCCGAGTTCGCCGAGCCGTTGCGCGAGGTCGATCTGCGGCTGATAGTAGAAGTCGGTGCCGGACATGTGCAGCAGTTTGCCGGCCTGGTCCTGGACCGCCTCGACGACCCGGGGATGACAGTGGCCCGTCGCGGTCACGGCGATGCCGGCGGTGCAGTCGAGATAGAGGTTGCCGTCCACGTCCTGGATGACCGCGCCGCTGCCGCGTTCGACGACGAGCGGATAGACGCGCGTGTACGACGGCGAGACGTAAACCGCATCGCGTTCGAGCAGCGCCTGTGCCTTTGGCCCCGGCGGAGCTGTCTTGATGTCAGGCACCTTTCGGTTATCGAATTGAAACATGAATCGTTCCCTCGTGTTCGTTTACCTTCTTGCCGAACCAGTCCGCACCCTGCCTTTCAACTCCTCTTCGATGAACCGCCTGACCTTCTCATAACACGATTCGCACAGGTGGCATTCGTGCCATGTGAGATCCTTATCGTTCGACCAGTAACCCCACTCTGCCGAGAGCGTGGCATACTCCGCAGTGTGGCCCTGCCTATCTCCTGGTTCTTTCGCGCAGTTTTGGCCGCACACATCACAGATGTATCCGGTCACGACTTCAGTCTGTTGTGTTGTCCGTATTTCCATGCCGGCTCCTCAGATCTCCGTTGTGAGTCCCTGAGCCATCTTGATCTCGGTCCCGTGATTAACGGTCCACGCTGTCTTGTGCGTCACTGTCTCGATCAGCCCTGCCGCTGACGGATGGCCATTGCCCGAGCGCTTGACGCCGCCGAAGGGCAGATGCACCTCGGCGCCGATGCACGGCAGGTTGACGTAGCCCATGCCGTACTCGCATTCGTCGCGGAAGAAACGCATCGTCCGGTAGCTCTCGGTGATAATCCCCACCGACAGTCCGAAGGGCGTATCGTTGTAGATCCGTGCGGCGTCGTCGTTGTCGCGGAAGGGGATGACCGCGAGGTGAGGCCCGAACGCCTCCTCGCGGATACAGCGGATTCCGGGTTTCGCCTCGATGCGATAGATGAACGGCGACAGGTAGCAGCCCTTGCCATGCTCGCCGGTCGTGAGCGGGCCACCGTCGAGCAGCACCTCGGCGCCTTCCTCCCTGGCTAATGCATTATAGCGCAGCACCTTCTGCACCGAATCGCGATGGATGACCGGACCGGTGAAATTGCCGGCGTCGAGCGGATCGCCGATCTTGAGGCGTTTCGCCGTGGCGACGAACTTGTCGAGGAAGGGCGCCAGCAGTTTCTCATGCACGAGGATGCGGCTGGCCGAGACGCAGCGCTGGCCGGACGTCTTGAAAGCGCTGACGACGCTCGCCGTCACGGCCAGGTCGAGCCGGGCGTCCTCGCAGACGATGACGGCGCTCTTGGACCCCGTCTCGGTGGCAACCATGCGATCGGCGAACTGCACCGACACTTCGCGGATGCGCTTGCCGACCTCGTAACTGCCGGTGAACAGGACGAGGTTGACGTCAGGATTGCCGACCAGCGCCTCGCCGGCCTCCTCGGCGCCGTGGACGAGGTTGATGGTCCCCGCGGGAAAGCCGGCTTCGAGGAACAGTTCGGTGAGCCGCTGGCCGATGGCCGGCGTGTCCTCGGACGGCTTGAAGACAACCGTATTGCCTTCGAGGAGACTTGGCCCGAGCATCCAGAGCGGCACGGCGAAGGGGAAGTTCCACGGCGTGATGACGGCCGCGACGCCCCACGGCTTGCGCCGCATGAAGGTGTCTTTCTCGGTAATCTCCGAGGCCAGCACATCGCCGGTCGGCATGCGGCCGGTGCCAAAGACGTACTGGATCATGTGCAGACCTTCGACGACCTCGGCCCGGCATTCGGTGACGACCTTGCCGCACTCCCGGGCCATGAGGCGCGCGAGGTTATCGGTCTCGCGCTTGACGATCTGCGCGAGGTTGTCGAACAGTTCGGCGCGCAGAATACGGCTGGTGCGCCGCCAGGCGGGATAAGCGGCGCGGGCGGCGGCGACGGCCTGGTTAGCCTCGGTGGCGCTGCCGCGCGGGAAGACGCCGAGGATGTCATCGAGTCGAGAGGGACTGAGGCTCTCGAAGGTCGAACCCGTGGGCGTGAGACGCTGGCCGGCGATCAGGTGATAGCCGGCCATGCGCGGAGTGGTTGCGGTACTCATGGCGCTCCTCCGAGCGATAACAGTGCGGATCAAGCGCCATCATACTAAAGACCCCATGTTCGCCACAATGCGGCCTTGTTGCAGGGGAAGCGAAGGGCGCCAGCCCGACGGTAATCCGGCTCCCCTGCTTGTGAGCGACGATGGCATCGCGGCCCAGCCAGTCGAGGGAAGGTTGATGCACATGGCGATCAACGGAAACAGTGCGAGCCGAGAGAGGCGAGCGAGGGTTCTTGCCAGGGAACCCGCTCGCTTGCGCTCCGGGCTGGTCCGGGTTGAAACAATGCGTGACATGCTCTCTGGCCGGCGGCAGTCAGCCCTTGAAACGTGAGCCGGTTCGCTCTGGTCATTGGAGGTGGATCGAGGAATAAGAAGGGCTGGTGGAATTCGTGCTTGGCGACGCAACGATCATCCAGTTACAGTGAGTCGAGATTCGTTTCATTTCACCTGCTGCACACCCCCCAGTCGAGGGTGTGGCCGGTCGGGGTGCGCTCAAGAAGTTGGGACGACAAGGACGTTCGCCCTGTGGAATGCTTCTACGCCGTCGTGACAGTGACGAGCGACAAAAGCAGTGGATTCGGTTATCGACACCTTATCCGCGCCCTTTCACCTTGCGCTGTTCTCGGAGCCGTTCGCCGAAACGCATTTTCATCGCTGCCAAGATTGCGGGCCAGCCTTGCTCAACGTAGGATACTTGCAATGCGCAGTCAACCGGGGCACTGAGAAAGCTCACCTGGGCCTGGCCGCCTGGCCGTCCTCGGGGGTGTCGTCCGAAGGCATAGCGCATAATCAAGAGTAACCGGGCTGTGCCGCACACGACCGACCTGGACCTGACCGCCAAGGAAGTCACCGAACTTGCCTCGCCCGACGCCCTCACGGCGTTCCTGGCGAAGCTCGGCTACGACACCGGCGACCGTGCGCCTCTGTCGCCGGAGGCGGTGGGGCTTTCCGGGGAATCAGCCAGTGCCATCAAGCGCATCGAGCTTCTGTCCGAAGACCCCGAGAAATTCCTCCGAGTGGTGTTCGCCCAGCCGAAGTCGCTGACGGCCAAGGCCCGCAACGACCTGGTGCGGGTGCTGGGACGGAGCAACTTCGACCACATGCTGATCCTCGCCTCCGACTTCGACCTCCTGGAGTTCGTGTTCCTGCACAAGGACAAGCGGGCGCGGAAGGGGCCTGCCATCGGCGACCGCATCCACGTTGTCCCCAAGATAATCAAGGTAGAACGCCGCAGACCGACCCGGCTGGACCTGCGCACCCTGCGGCGGTTCACCTGGACCTGTCCGGATGCCCTTGAGCAATGGGACAAGTTGCGCAGCGTCTTCGACGCTGCCGCCTACACCGGCGAATACTTCCAGAACCGGGGCCTGTTCTCCGACTACTTCCTGCGGGACCGCCTGCGGGAAGACCCGGCCTGGCGGGACAACCCCTCGGCGATGTTCGCCTTCGTCCGTGACCTCCTCCGGGACGCTCACGCCCGCTGGGGCGGCAAGGACAAGGACGTGCTCCGCAACCAGCTGCTCGAACCCCTCTTCAAAAAGCTCGGCTTCAAGCCCGCCGTCAATCGGCCCAGCAAGACCAACCAGACCCAGCCAGACTACCTCCTCAAAGCCAGCGACGGCGGCAAGCTGACGGCGGCGTTCATCTACGCCTGGGACCGCTGGCTGGACGGCCCGGACCTCAACGACACCGACACGCCGGAAGAAAACCCCGGCGCCTGCGTGGTGACGGCGCTGGACGCGGGGACTGCCGACTGGATCATCGTCACCAACGGCAGGCTGTGGCGGCTCTACAGCCGCCAGGCCCATGCACGGGCGACGAACTTCTACGAAGTCGATCTGGTCGAGGGGCTGATCGCATCGGGCGATACCGACCCCAATGAAGCATTCCGATACTGGTGGCTGTTCCTGCGCCCGGACGCTTTCAGACTCAGGGATGAAGGGCAAGGGTGCTGGCTCGACGACATCCTCATGGGCAGCCGGGAATACGCCAGGCGATTGGGCGACCGACTCAAGGATCGCATCTTCCTCATCATCTTTCCCCATCTGGCGCAGGGCTTCCTGGAGGATCGCAAGCATCGCCTTGCTTTGGCGAGCCGCGAGCGTCAGCGACCGGAGACGCCAACCGACGAGGAGCTGGCCGACATTTTCGAGGCGACCTTGACGCTGCTCTACCGGCTGCTGTTCCTGCTCTACGCCGAGAGCCGCGATTTGCTGCCGATTCGTGAGGCGCCGTATCAGGCTGCCAGTCTCAAGAAGATCAAGGACGACCTCGCCGACAAGGCCGGCGTCGCCGAGAGCGAAGTGGCAGAGCGTCTGAACAAATCCTATTCCGCGACGGACACTACTCTTTACGATCGGCTGTGCAGATTGTTCCAGGCAATCGACAAGGGCGATCCCATTCTGAACGTACCCGCCTACAATGGCGGTCTGTTCAACACGACGCCGGACAGATCGGATCGCCGGGACCAGTGCATCGCGCGATTCCTTCTGGAACACAAGCTGCCGGATCGACACCTGGCACTGGCGATCGACCGTCTAGCCCGGGACCAGGATGAGCGGACGCTGGCCCTGGTGTTCATCGACTACAAATCGCTGGAAGTTCGCCACCTGGGGTCGATTTACGAGGGGCTGCTGGAGTTCAAGCTCAAGGTCGCCGAGGAAGACCTCACAACGCAGGCCGACAAGAAGGGCGAGAAATACATCCCGCTTTCCGAGGCGAGCCGCCCGCGTAAGCGCCCGGAGATTGTCGTCGCCAAGGGGCAAGTCTACCTCTCCAACGACAAGGCCGAGCGCAAGGCGTCTGGCTCCTACTACACGCCGGATCCCATCGTCGAGTACATTGTCGCTCACACGGTCGGGCCGGTGCTGGAAGAGAAGCTGGCAGCGCTGCGAGGAGCCTTCCGCAAGGTCCGCAAGACATTCGACAACGAGCTGCAGAAGTCGCAAGCGTATCCCAGCAAGGCCGTCAAGGACGGCACGATGGACCACCGCCAGTGGGCTGGGCTGCAAACCTACAATGGCCACAAGGAACTGGTGGAACAACTCTTCGACCTGCGCGTGCTCGATCCGGCGATGGGCAGCGGCCACTTCCTCGTGGAAGTCGTGGACACCGTCACCGACCAGTTGCTCAAGTTCTTGAACGGGTTCCCGATCAACCCGGTGACTTTCGCCCTGGACCGGACCCGGCAGAGCATCCTCGATTCTCTGGGCGAGCAAGGCGTAACTGTCGATCCGAACAAGCTGACCGACATCAACCTGCTCAAGCGGCACGTCCTCAAGCGCTGCGTCTACGGAGTCGATCTCAACCCGATGGCGGTGGAGCTGGCGAAGGTCAGCCTGTGGCTCGACGCCTTCACGCTGGGTGCGCCGCTCAACTTCCTGGACCATCACCTGCGCTGTGGCAACTCGCTTATCGGGGCCACGTTCGCCGACCTCGACCGCGCACGCAAGGATGAGCTGTTCCCCATCGACCAGGAGCCGCTGCTCCGGGCGATCCAGCACGTCCTGTTCGTCAACAAACAGGCTGACGCGACCGCCGCGGAGGTTGCCGCATCGGTGAACCGCTACGAGCAGGCCCGCCAGTTGCTCTCCGGTTATCGGATCATCCTCGACTTGCTGGCCGCCGAACACTTCGGCTTCAAGAGAGCGCCGACCCTGGTGCAGAAAGGCTCCAACCTGGACCTGCGCGACCGGGAGCGTTTCCGCGCCTCCCTCGACAATGACAACGACCGAAATCTCATCGAGGAGGTCGAAACGCTCGCCCAGCGTCCCGATCGGCGGTTTTTTCACTGGGACATCGAGTTCCCCGAGGTATTCTTTGAGTTCATCGACGCTAACGAGAGTCAGATCAGGCACAAGGACAAGATCAAACCTGGTTCGGCGGGCTTCGACTGCGTAGTCGGCAATCCGCCGTATGTGCGCATGGAGTTGATCAAGCCGATCAAGCCATTTCTCAAGACGCATTACCGCTGCCATGCCGAGCGCGCCGACTTGTTCATCTACTTCTATGAGCGCGCGCTTCAACTCTTACATGTGCATGGCCGAACCGCGTTCATCGCCTCCAGCACATGGACCAAAACCAACGCAGGCGAGGGCATACGCGCGTTCCTCAAGAACGAACATACGCTAATCAGCTTCCTCGATTTCGGCGACCTGCCCGTCTTCGAGGACGCGACGACCTATCCCTGCATTCTCGTGGCAGAGCGCGGCCATGCTGAGCCGCGGCACGAGGTGAAAGCCGCGGTGGTGCGCGATCTGGGGCAGACTGACTACGACAAGCTCTTCCCCGCCGGCGTCCACATCGCTCAGGCCACGCTCGATCCCGCCGGGTGGCGCTTCGAGGACCAACGCTTGACGCGCCTCTTCGAGAAGATCCGCAGTCAAGGCGTGCCGCTGAAGGAGTATTGCGGGTCACCGCTTTATGGCATCAAGACCGGACTCAACGAAGCGTTCGTCATCTCCAATGAGACGCGCGAGCGGTTCGTCGCTGAGGATCCCAAGAGCAGGGAAATCCTCAAGCCGTTTCTGGAGGGCAAGGATCTCAAGCCCTGGCGCTACGAATGGCGAGGGCTGTGGCTCATCTATGCCCATCACGGCATCGAAATCAAGAAGTATCCGGCCATCCTCGCGTATCTGAAGACGTTCAAGGTGCGTCTTGAAGCGCGGGCGACCAGCGACCATCATGCGTGGTATGAATTGCAGCAGCCACAGTTTGCGTATACCAAAGCAATGGAACGAGAAAAGATCGTTTGGCCCCAATTAGCAGCGAACCCGCGTTTTTCCATTGACAGCAAGGGTTTCTACATCAACAAGACGATTTATTT
>JBBSDR010000131.1:0-9885 GCA_038240465.1 Gemmatales bacterium | reverse complement strand
TTGTACGCAGCGGCCACCAACACGTTAGTGTCGAGTACCACTCGCGTCAGAACTTCCAATGTGGTCTCCCCTTCTGCTCCGTCCCTGCGAAGGCATCTGCGGGTTGCTCGATCCTGTCTGGACTCTCGCATGACAATTACCGTCCTGACTTCAAGGGCGGCAGCGTCGCTCTGTCGGGGCCGCGCAACTTCGCTGTCGGCACGCCCTGCTTCTTCGCCAGCGGATCGAGAAGCCAGCGGTAGCCGCCGGTGTCGCTGAAGCACAGGTACGGCCCGTTCTCGCGCTGCCAGCCGCGCCACGTTTCGGCCAAGGCCTCAGGGCCGGGACCATCGGGGGCGTAGCGGGCCAGGAGCTTGCGAGCGGCGGGGGTCCGGCCGACATCGGACAGGGCGGAGATGACCTTCTCGAAGAAGTCGGGGCCGGCCGGAGGGACACCGAAGGACCTTGCCTCGACGTCAATGGTGAGGCCGCCGGCCGGGTCGGCACGCAAATAGTCGCGGGCTCCCTTGAACCACTCCGTTACCTGCTCGACCGACTTTCCCTTCACCTCCGCGTAGGTCTTCTTCGACAGATACCATTCGAGCCGCTTCAGACCTTTCTCGCCGCCCGCGACGGCGCGGGCGACGGCGCCGCGATCGAAGAGGCGCGTGCCGCCGGCGAACACACTCGGGGTCCGCACAAGGGGACGGTCGTCGGTGAAGCGAGCGATGTATGCGGTCGCGTTGACCAGCAGGGACTGGCCGGCCTCGGTCATCTCGGACGGCGACAGGTCGAAGCCGAAGTGCAGCAGATGTCCCTGCCGCCAGACCGCCCCGGCCTTCGGCGTCTTGCTGTTGATGCCGCCGCAGAGGATCTCCAGCTCGGGCGCCTGCTCGTGCTCGTAAGTATAGGTGCACCAGCCGGGGGTCCGGCGCTTGTTCGGGTCGAGGGCCAGGGGCAGCACCTCCACCGTCTGGTCGCGGATGGCGTCCTTCCAGGCGTCCGGGGTCTTCAAGGGCGTGGTCTTCTTGACATTGATGGCGCGGGGCGAGCGGAAGATCTCGTGCGAGACGCGCAACCCGTGCGCGTAAGGGTCGAGGCACGTTCAGCCGGCCCCACCGATCAACTCCCACTGCGTGGCCAGGAGCAGGCCGGCGCTGCCCAGCAGAACCGTTGGCCTCGACCAGTCCTCCAGCTTGCCGAAGGGAGACTTCGCCTCGCGGACGTTCGACTCGTCCTGGGACCAGTCCAGCAGAACGACGTCGGCACCCTTCGTGGTCGCAGGGTCGAAGCCGATCCTCTCGCTCAGCGTCACCTTCTTGAAATGCTTCTTCAGGAACGCAGCGTAATCGGTCGCACGGTCGCCGCGGGCCTTGCCGATGTACAGCACGTGCAGCGGTAGAACAGCCTCGTTCGCGGCTGCCGTCGTTGTCGATATCCCAAGCACCGCGACAATCACCAGGATCGTCCCATAGTTCATGGTCACCCTCCGTCCTGCTGGAAGTGGCTCGTGGAGTTGAGGTGGGACGCGCGACTATTCCCTGTCTCGAGTCTAGCCATCCGGTGCTGGTGGGGCAATGAGCAGGCTCTCCGTCCCGGCGCTGGCACCCAGTCTCGGCCCCCCCAGGAGCAACCTGCCACCGAGGGCCTCTCACCCCCTCGAAGCAGAGCCTCCAGGCCCTGCCGTTCCGGGCGACGCTCGCCTCCGGGACACGCCCTCGAAGCAGGGCCTTGATCCACGACTGCCGGCCAATGGCGCTGGCAAGCACACTGACGGTCCGGAAGAACCAGACCGAAAGGCTGGGCCGCTTCATCGCTAATCTCCCAGGAAGCCCCCGCTGTCGATCGGCTGGTGGCAGCGAGTTGCCGATGTGCAAGCTGGGTGCAGACCGTATTGTGTACCCTCGTTCGCCCTCCGCTATCAGGATCTGCTGCAGGACCGGGGACGGTGAAAGGTTGGGCTACCTTCCCCCAGTCCTTCCTCCACGCGGGCGTCCGCGTCGGCGGGCGGGAGACGGCGGCAGATTCAGCGGACGACAGTCCAGCTCGTTCAGCAAGCTCTGGGCATCATGCACACCCAGGTCCAGCAACTGCTCGAACAACGCGAGCCCTCGATCCCGCTGCTGATCGCCCAGTCGCTGGAGTGTCAGGGAGATGTTGAGGAGTTGCCCAACACACACTGAGGCGCCGAACCGGATCGAGGAAAGTTCGTCCCCCCAAACCCGGATGAAGGCAGCACATAGATCATGGACAAGGTCGGGTTCACCGTGGAGGAGGCCTTCGATGCGTTCAATCATTTGGGGTGCGTACTCGGCCCGGAGCAGGCCAGGGTTATCCAGGGCGCCTCGCAAGAGTCTGCGCGTCGTCCCATCAGCCTGTAACTCGCCGGTGGAAAGAAAGATGCTCATGATAGCGTGAGCGACGTCATCGTTCGCGAGGGGCATGAGACGCAGGAGCAGTTCCGTGGCCGGCTCGCGGGAGCCGTCTTCATCCCAGCCGTTCGCCGCCGCGAACGCCAGTCCGAGGCGAACCAGCTCCGGTGAATCCACCGAAGAGCCCAGAACGAGCAACGGATCGAGCCGGTTCCTGACATCGGGATCTTCAGGCCGCATGAGCGCGAGTCTCCCGAGTAGCTCCCCGTATCCCTGAGCCCCACGTTCCCAGCAACCCAGGCGGACGCCGTCGAGGGCACGGGCGAGGACATCATTCGGGAGGAAGCGCATGGTGCGGGCTGTCAGGACCACGCCGGCGTAACTGTCACGCACAGAGGCAAAGCGGGTAAAGAGTCGGTCGATGAACGCCGCGGCGCGACGGGGCTTGACACGCGCGAGCTGTTTCAAGTCGAATAGCGCCATTGCCCGCCACGTCGCGACACATTCAGGGCGCTCAACGTGTTGCTCCAGCAGAGTCATCCAGCGATCGACCTCTGGCGGAGTCCGGTTCAGGTGCCCCCAGGTCAGGGTGTGGAGGACGTGGTAGGCGGTGTAAGGCAGCGGAACCATCCGATCACCCGACCAGAGGATGCTCTGCGGACGCCCCTGCTCATGACCACGGCTGTTTTCGAGTTGCGGAGTCTCACGCTCGCCCCAGGGGAAGTCAAGCCACCCATCCAGTGTTGAACATAACTCCTGCGGCAATTCTACAGCCTTCCCCCGACTCATGGCACGTTCAACGGCCCGCGCCGCGTCAATCCGGAACGCCTCACTGCGGAACCCCCGACGGTCAAGTTCGAGGATAAGGTCAAACAGGTCGGACGCGGGGTATTCGGCCTCGGACAGCGCAACCACCGCAGCGTTTACCGGGCCTTCCAGGTCGCCTGGAGTGAAACGTCCAAGCATGGCTACCGCCTGCCGCGGGTTCTCCTTCGCGAAACGGCCGAACTCACGCGAGGCCTCCTCCATCCCGCCACGAAGTGGGTGTCGCCAGTCGTGGGAGTTCCCGCGAGAAGGAAGCTCCCGGAAGAGGTTGAACAGGTCGTCCGGACGCGCTCGGGCCATCTGTTCTGCGGACATGGGGCTGGTGATCATGCCGCCGGCGATGCAGTAACCCCGCTCAACTTCGCCCTGGAACCTCGTCTCCTCCGCACGAACCAGGGAACCTGTCTCAGGGGTAAGACGATCCAGGGGAATGGCCTTCAGGAGGCGGAGCCGGTCTCTTCGGTCGGAACCCCTTCTCCATCTGCGGATCCCGGCGTCGTCATCGGGCTGCACCGTATAGCCGCTCCAGCCCAGGATGGCAGTCTCAAGTAGCAGGGCCTGGGCGGGCGTCAGGCGGGGGGCCAGAGAGCTGATCAGGGCGACCGAGTCCGCGGCGTCATCTTCGTGGTCACCGAGGGCCAGCCGGCGAGGATCCTGAAGGAGGAATTGAAGCCCGGCAGCGGGGAGGGGATCCGCGATGGCAAGCACGCCCCGGCAGAGCAGTCGCTGAAGCAGGACGCTGTCGCGTCCGCTCTCTCTGCCCAGGAATGCACCGAACTGGTCCTGGGAGGCCTGAGCCCAGGCCCGCAGGGCGTCCTCGACTGCAGCGAGTAGCATTGACTCGCGCCCGTCGTCTTCCTCGTTCTCTTGAGGACGAATGGGGGTGAGGCGAGTTCTGAGTGACCAGTGCGGCCGGAAACTCGTCTGCCCTCGTGGCACGTCTCTCATGAGGTGTTCCATGACCTGGACAAGCCATGGCCATACCTCCTCGACGAAGGCCGCCGGAGCGGCTCGCGCCACCTCGGGCAAATCGTGCCAGGTTGCGGGTTCTGCCAGAAGGTCCTCGTACAACCTGTCGGGATCGTGGCTGGTCCAGTGCCGAACCTGCTCGGCCTCACTTGCCTCCGGAGGCGGCTCCGGCGGGGCCAGCACAGTGGCTGCCTCGGCGCGTGCAAGCGACGCGCGGAGGGCAACACCGATGAGACGAGGGGCGAGTGCCGGTGCCTGAGCCGAGATGTTACACGCGAGCCCCATCATGACCGATGGGTGGACCTCGGAGCGGCGGATGATCTGGCAGGCCATGTTCACGGCGCGTTCGTCCCACTCACCCAGAGCCTGCAACACCTGCCAGGTGAGCGGGTCCTTGCCGGCCTCGGGCAGCCAGTGCCGTTCCAGAAGAGTCAGGCAGTCCGGACGAGCGAAGGTCCACGCCGAAACAAGCATGGGAACGAGCGCCCAGCACTCCCCAGGCGGCAGGCGCATCAGCGGAACCAGATGGGACGGCAATAGTTCACGGAACCAGTCGGAGTTCCCACGGATGGCGAGCAGCGTGGTTGTGCGATATTCGAGTCGCCCCAGTGCATTCAGGATGTACCTGATCTCACGCGGTGTGGGGGCCTCTACCTGGCCAAGGAAGTCGATCAGAAGGCGACGCAGGTGACGGCGGAGTTCCGCTTCCCAGAGTCGGTCCATCTCGCGAGCGTATCTCCCCGGATCGGCGCTGCGGAGGTATCTCAGGCTGCTCCAGACCCTGGGACGCAGGAACAGGGCGCTCTGGCGAGAGAGGGCGTATTCCGCAAGGCTGCCGCGGCCGCTGGCGAAGTTCCGCGCCAGGGCGTGCTCGAACAGGGTCTGGTGCTGGAACTCGATCCGGAGACCGCCGGGAGGGCGGGCGAGCACTCCGTTGGCGATCAGGTAGTCCATCTGCTGCCGCTGACCATCGAACCGGGCGACGGGCAGGGACAGTTCCTCGTCGTCGGCCATCTGGTCTGCCATTCCCGTGAGGAGTTCCGCACGCCCCGCGGGACCGCTCGTGTTCGTGACGTGGCGGTCCCACAAATCATTCAACATCTGCTGGTAGCCCTCAAAGACACGGGCCTCGCCTGTGCCGCTCAGCCGGTCCAGGAAGACCTTGAGGTGCTGAGGGCTGCGCAACACTTCACGGACTGCCGCTGGCCAGTGCGAGGCGCTGACCTGTCGAGCCGCGAGCACCCCGGCCCCTTGCTCCCAGGACGGCAAGGCCAGGTGCAGTTCCGTGGCCCCGACGGTCGATAGCCGTGTGTCGTAGCGGTACTCGAACGACCGACAGGAGCAGATGAGGTGGACACGAGGCAGGCCGTGCAGTTCCCGGAGGAGATTGAGCAGGACGTTGAGCCGTCCGGACCGGAGGTCCACGAGTTCGGCCAGGGCGTCCAGCTGGTCGAGCAGCAGGACCACTCGGCGATCACGAGAGAGGATCCGGACACACTCTCCGACCGTCTGCGGCAGGGCTAGATGATCGGCCAGGCTGGCTGGGGTGTCGATTCGGGCATCGAGGCGGTCGGCCTTGATCGCGAGCACGGCCGCGCCACCCTCCGCGGCAAGCTGTGCCAGTCGCGCGAGCAGCGCTGACTTGCCGCTGCCGGGCGGACCGAGGATAACCGTGGTCGAACCCTCATCGTCGCCCACCCCGCTGGCCAGGATCGGCAACTCGGCCCGGTCGATCCAGGTACCGTCGGCCAGGGTGGTCGGCCAGGACAGGAGGGACAGAGACCCGCTGCCGAACGCGCGCAGGATCTCGTCGGGGTCAGGACCTGGGGACGACTGCTGCGATTCCCCCGGCTGCGGCACTCCAGCCGCACCGGGGGTTACCGAGGGGGGAGGAGGACACTCCCGAGCATTGCCTCCAGCAAGGCGCGGACGTACGCGGCAGCCGCCATTGCCGCGTAGCGCTGCCAGTTGTCGTTCTTGTTCATGTCGCAGTAGTCGCATACCCCCCGGACAACGAGGTATCCAACGCCGTGCATCCAGGTCGCGTCCGCGACTCCCGAGGCCTCCATCTCGACGGCCCGTACTCCGAACTGCTCCCTCAGGGCGTCGCGCCTGGCCGGGTCCTTGAGCAAGGTGTTTGCGGATGCGATGGGTCCCAGGAAGATGAGCGGTTGGCCATCCCTTCGTGCCGGCTGCACCGGGTGGGTTATCGCGCTGCCGCTCCCGCGGGGATCCGCAAGGATGTCCGTTGCATCGTCAGGCCGTTGCCAGGACAGGCGATCGAGTCCCTCGCTCAGGAAACGCTCCCAGGGCCGCTGGCCCAGGAGTGCTTGGGCCTCAAGGATCCGGACAGCCTCCACGAGCTGGGCCCCTGGCGGGCGCGGGGACGCACGCACCTCCTCGCCCACGTTCGTCCGCTTCTTCTTCACGGTCCACTTGACAAAGTCGTACTGGACTACCCCCTTCTGGTTCGAGACTACGATATCTCCCAGTCGCACATGATCCTCGGGCCTGGCCGGGTGGGGGACGCCGCCCGCGATCCCGCACAGGATGATCGACTCGACCGTGGGGAAGTGCGCAAGTAGCAGGCTGGCGCGAATTCCGGCGATGTTGTTGCCCACGTCGGCCTGGGCAATAACCACACGATGCAGCCCACCGAGAGGGAAGGGAAGGTCACCTATCCAGTACGCACGTCCAGCACCGGCGCCGGGCACGTCGATCCTCGGGGGTTCTCCGAACACTGCCAGGACGGCAGCGGTCTCGTGTGGTAAGGCGGTGATGACCCCGATCGTCGGATTCTGGCTCCCCTTTGCCGCGTCGGCCATTCGTTGCTCCGCAGATCGAGGTGTGAAATTCGCCGAACGCATGGCCTGTCAGCGGCAGGCTGACTGGCTTGCGTCGAAACAAAGGGGGCGATCAACCTTTACGGAATAACGAATCCTAGCAGGTCCCACCCCGCTCTCCCAGGTCAGCGCGAGCGAGTTGACGACCCGAAAGGCCGCGAAATCGAGTTCACAATGTCAGAGAGTTGCATGACCTCAGGGTGGACCGGGGCGTGTGAGTTACCCCTTCCGGGCTGAGGTTCAAAGAGCCGAAGCTGGCAACTGGGTCCGATCAGAATGAGATCGCGGGGATGACGAGAGTCGAATCCTGCAGGCAGTCGCAGAGGAGGAAGAGACCCCCCAGACCCGGAGGCAACTCCTCCAGCGCCGCGAGGACGTTTCCACCCCTTGCGCCCCGTCGCCATGCCTGATGCAGGCATGGGCAGCTGCCTGAGTACCGTGAGGGGGCGCGGCAGGCCAGATCCGGCCGCGCCCCAGGGTAGACCACGGCTCACCGAACCGGCAAATCGCCCCTCAGGGGCGGAGAGAACCGGGCCAGTCGGATCCTCAGAAGGTCCGGGCATTGCAACGGTAGACTGTTGCAAACCCGCTGGCGCTCGGAAGTGGGGCCACGGTTCGGCTTCGGCGAGGACAGCAGGGGTCGGGCTACTCCTGGCCCTGAATCGAGGCCCCAGGCCGCCCCAGTTCCCACAGAATCCCTCGCCGCCCCCTGAACAGGCAGCCGGAGCTGTCATATTCCACGCTAAATGTCCAGGGGATCGAGAGAGGCTCAATCTCAGTTAATTTGAGCACCTACCCGGGTCTTCTATGCCGGCACAATCGCAGCTGTCCTGGAGTCTATGATCAAGGCTCAAGTTCTTGCGCATGTCTGTGAGTGAACTCATGGCCCGACGAGACCTCGAA
Source organism: Gemmatales bacterium (assembly GCA_038240465.1). Lineage (GTDB taxonomy): Bacteria > Planctomycetota > Planctomycetia > Gemmatales > Gemmataceae > JBBRIK01. The sequence goes on along the minus strand of JBBSDR010000131.1, from coordinate 1,994 downwards.
GTGCGTCACGGAGTTGCCGGGCAAGCCGGAGGGTTTGACCCAGCGTCAGTCCGGCCTCCACAAGGAGGTCCGCTGGGGGAGGGGCCGCTAGGGGAGGGGCCGCTGGCCATTGCAGGGCAATAATACCCTCCAGGCCGAGCCAGGCCTCCGCGACGTAACGATTCAGCGGCCCGGCCCGGCCGATCAGGTCCCGTAGCGCGACCGGCAGGGCTGCCGGGTCGGGCCGACCTGGGGGGCGTCCACTCCCTCCCGGGGTGCTGTGCCTCTCCCAGGCGCAGGCGCACCTCCAACCGGGTCCGGGCCGCAGTCCAGCGTTTGCTTGCGGCCTCCCGTAGTAGGGCCAGGCGTTCGTCCTGGTCCAGAATTGGGAACGACGCGATCGTCACCGCCCAACTCAGTCCCAGCCGCTGTAGTTCCTTGAGGTCGCGCTGCCGGGGAACGTGTTCGACGAGGGCGAGGCATTTCACCGGCAGCGACTCGTAGCAGCCAAGCACACGGGAGAGCCGTCGGACATAGCCAGTCCCGTGCTCGAATCGGTCCCGCTCGCCGCGGAGTAGCCGCAGGCACTGCCCGACGTCCCAGTATCAGCGAAGAGGACGAGTCCGTTCGAGGAGGAGGCGTTCAAGCTCGGCGAAGGCCTGTTTCTGCTCGGCATCAAGGTCCGCGAGCAGTGCCTGGCGATCGCGTCGAGAAGCAGAATCGGGACGAGGCACGGCACGTCCCCGGGCAGTGTGGAACCTGCAACTGGAGTATGGAATTCCGTGCCGGTCGCTGATGCGCTACAAGAAGTGAGGCCAAATTGAGTTTTCGGAAACTCATACTGGTCTTGTTCACGAAGCGAAGCTGATGGCTGGGATGGTGATGACCAGGGCAGACAGGATGTCGCTATCTGGATCAAGAAGCTAGACAATGACGCAGTTGAACCGGTGAGAATGAAATGAATATCGCCAAGAGGAGCGGCAGCGACGGCACCGGCAGCGGCAGGATGGCCAACCTGCCAGGCAGCAATGCCATCTGGCGGCCGGAGAACTGCCGGGCCTTCTCTTCGCTGAGAAGGCAGGCGAACCACTCAGCGAAGAGAATGGGAAAGTTGCCGTTGCGAATCACAGGCGGAAGCTGGTCACCTCAGTAACCAACACTTTCCCGAATGAGGATGTCCTGGGACGCGATCCGGCGCAAGACCTGGCTGACGATCAGTTCCCGGCGGAACTCGTCGAGGTCGTCCCCGAGCAGCGAACGCAGCTCTGCCTTGATGGCCTCGGCCTCGTGCTCCCATTTCCCCGCCAGCCCCAGCAGCAGGGCCGCACGGACCTTGCCCTCGACGGCGGCCAGGAGGAGGACGCCGTCGCGGAGGTCGGCGGGCGGGGGGGCGTTCCACATGATCTGCTCGCCGGAGAACTGCACGCACCACCATTTGACTTCCCGGGTCAGCACGCCTTCCTGGAGAAGCCGCTCGATGCAGATGTCCACCATCGCGAGCTTGCGCCTCCGCGCCCACGCTCCGGTGCGGTTTGCTCTGGGATACCGCCGGCCGGGCGACTGTCCAGGGCCATGCCGTCGGACAGGGCCGTCGCCACCAGTTCCGTCAGGGTGGCGGGGCCCATGTGGCCGCCCTCGGCCACGAGTAGCCACAGCAGGGCCGAAGCGATGACATCGTGGGCACTCTTGCCCTCCCCCTCGTACCACCGCTGCACTTCCTCCCGCGCTCTCCGCTCGCTGTCTCGCTTGCGTTCCTCGGCGATGGGCAGCAGCTCCCGAAGGTCGAAGTTGCCCTGTCTCCACTCCTCGACATCGGTGATCTCCTCGCGGATCGTCTGGAATTGCGAGGGGGTTCACGGTGGCGGGGACATGTGCCCCATACGCATCCGGTTAAGGGATTTGTCAAGCAGAAAGCCCCTGGTAAAATGAGTTTATCACAACACATTTCGCTCCAGGAGCTTTCTTATGCTCAGTCTAACACAACTGGCCCCGGTCATGCAAACGGTCCTGACCAC
>JBBSDR010000130.1:0-9895 GCA_038240465.1 Gemmatales bacterium | reverse complement strand
GGGCGCGCCGCGAGCGTAAGCGACCGGAGTGCTGCGAGAACTCCGGTCGCTTACGCTCCCGGAGCAAGTCCGGACACTCCGGTCGCTTACGCTCCCGGCTCGCCTTTCACTCACCCCCCTTGTACTCCACTTCGTCTTCGTCCTCATCGTCCCAGTTTACGTCGTCCCCGGGTGCGGCCGGAGAGAGGCCGACGCGGATGTCTCCGTCTTCGAGGCGTCCGGCGAGGTAGAGCAGATCGCCGGCCAGCGAACGGGCGGCGCGCGCGGACAGCGCCACCTGGCACAGACTGCGGTGCAGAGGATCGAAGTGGAACTGCAGGGTGACGCATTCGCCATCGTGTCCAGCAATGATGAAGGGACAGAACATGACTTGCTCCTTTTGGAATCGGTCGCCACAGTAAATATAAATCTGTCCACTAGTCACGAAAACGCCAAGGAAAAAGGACCATGCGCCTCAAGAATCCGTCAAACGATAGAATTGACCGGGATAGCGAGGAGTATCCGAAAGGAGGGAGACAATGTCCGAACACAGCCATTTACTGCCGCGTTACAAGCATCTGCGTCGGGTCGGACTCGAGTTGAATAACCGCCTGATGACGATGGTGTCGAAGAGTGACTTCGAGGAAGGCGGCAAGAAGCTGGGCATCCTTAAGAAAACAGTCCTCACCCTGGACACACAGGACGAGATTGCGGTGCTGGCGGATTTCTGCATTCACGACGTCCGCCGCCAGGGCATCAACGCGATCGGGCGATTTCTGGCAGAATCTCCTCCGCCTGCGGATTCCGATGAGATGGTGCTGTTGCAGGCCCTGTTACAAGCCCGATTTTCCCTGTTCGCCGTGGAAGCGACGGAGCCGGGGTGGGCGTTCAGGTCCGCGACCTGTTGCGCGAGGAGTCCCTGTTCCTGGTCGATATCGGGTTCGGCAGCACGGCTCCGGTGGGGATGGTCCTGGCAAGCCGGATCATGGCCCCGGAAGGCATCGCGCAAACGACCGGAGCGGCCCTGCCCGCCGGGGTGCTGTCCGAGGCGAAAAGGGCCGCCTTTTTGCAAGGTGTGGCAGCCATTACCAGGGGCAGAGATGTCAACCGGATGTCCCCGGAGGAACACAGCGCGCGGACCGCTATCATCCTTCGTTCCTGCCTTGAAAAAGGCGCCGCGGAGCATGTCCAGTACATCGATCCGGGACAGGGAGTCAGGCGAAACATCAGACCGCCAGCTTTTCCGGTATCGCAGCGCGTGAGCCGCAATGATCCCTGTCCTTGCGGCAGCGGCAAGAAGTTCAAGCATTGCTGTGGGAGGAACCGATGAAGGACGTCCCGGAGGATACACAGACATCGTTCACGGCCGCCACCTACAACGTCCTGGCGACTGCGTACATCAAGCCGGAATGGTACGAGGGAGTCGCGCCCGGCCTCCTCCGGCCCGAATGGCGTGTCCCCGCCTTGGTGCGTCACATCGAATCCCTCGGCGCAGATCTGATTTGCCTTCAGGAGGTGGAGGGCGAGACCTTTGCCCTCCTCGACGCCAGGCTGAAACAACTTGGGTTTGCGGGCCATTACGAGAAAAAGCGCAACAAGAAGCCGGACGGCTGCGCGATCTTCTTTCGGGAGAGCGCGTTCGCTCTGCGTGCGGTGCAGCGGCTGGATTATCAGGACAGAGAACGTGGACCGGCAAGCCATTCGGGGTTCATCGCTCTGATGTTGTGCGTCGAACATCAGGGCCAGTTACTCGGCATTGCCGGCACGCATCTCCGCTGGGACACACCCCGGACGCCGCGCAACGAGCAGATGGGTCTGCGCCAGTTCGAGGAGTTGCTGGAAGCCTGCGCGCGCTTCACGCCACCGTGCCAGGGGTGGCTGATCTGCGGCGACTTCAACTGCACGCCAAACGCCGAAATCATCACGGTCGCGCGAGCGTCCGGCTTCCATGCCGCGCATGAGAATCGGCCCGGCGTCCGCTCCTGTGTCGCCAACGGACGGGCCAGGCTCATCGATTACATCCTCCATACCGGATCGCTGCGGGCCACTCCCATCGATCCGCCGGCGGTCGAGGACGAGAGCTTGTTGCCGGCGAACGATCAGCCTTCCGATCATCTCGCCCTGGTGGCGGAGTTCGAGTGGGCGTGAGAGGTTCGTCATGTATGTCCCGACCGCGTTTCAGCAGTCCGACCTTGCCACGCTCCATGCATTCATGGAGCAGTACAGTTTCGCGCTGCTCTGTTCGACGGTTGAGGCCGGCATTCCCTTCGCCAGCCATTTGCCGCTGCTGCTGGACCGCCAGTCTGGCGTCCTTGTCGGCCATATGGCGCGAGCGAATCCACAATGGCGGCACGCCGACGGCCGGCCCATCCTGGCCGTCTTCTCGGGGCCGCACGTCTACGTCTCGCCGTCGTGGTACGAGGCCGAGCAAGTCGTCCCCACCTGGAATTACGCCGCGGTCCACGTCAACGGCGTCCTTCATGCCATCCACGAACGCGACGCCCTTTTGCGGATCGTCCAGGATGCCATCGCTCATTTCGAGGGAGACGGGCCGCAAGCATGGCGGCTCGATGCGCCGGCGGAATTCATCGACCGGATGCTGAAGGGAATTGTCGGCTTTCGCATCGAGATCACGGGCATTGAGGGGAAGTGGAAGCTGAGCCAGAACCAGCCTGCGGATCGGCGCGAGAAGGTCCGGCGGGCCTTGCGGGAACAGGGTGGAGAAGAGGCGGCGTCCATCGCCGAGTTGATGGAGCGAAACGAATCGATTGGCCACTCGTAAGGTGACCGGTCCCGTTATCTCGGGGTCCACCCGCACACGCCAACCCGCTTCTTGAAGCAGCCTTGCTTCGTCGTTGAGCAAAATCTCTTTTGACAGATTCAGATTTCCGCCTTCCTGTCAAGTATTCAGAAGAAAGTAGGCGAGCGTTTTTGGTATAATGTTCACTTTCGATGGACTCGCGATCGAACTCAGCGGGGTATAGTTACGCATTGTTTTCTGCGCCGGAAGAAGAGGTTCGACAACTTCGAGGAGTTTTCCCGATGTCGTGGCTGAATTGGCTCGCCAGGTTCGCTCGCCCGGCTCAGAAGAGATCAGGGCCAGGTCTGCGACGGTGGGTGCGCCCGGGCGTCGAGCAGCTGGAGACGCGCCTGGTGCCGGCCACGTTTGCCGGGGTCGGCACGCAGCTGAACCTCGATTTCAACGTGGCGACCACGAGCGTGGCCATCGTCTCTGCCGGAACGAGCTACTCGCTCACGCTGACCGGCGACACCTGGAGCGGTGCCGACAGCGCCAACGTCACGGGCAATGGGACCGCTGCGCTCTTGGTCACGACGGCCGGACTCGCTGCGTTCAACACTGTCAACCTCACCGACTCAGCCGCGGGCATTGCGGTTAACTTCAACGACAGCGGCACCCACAACTACACGAACAACTTCACCGTCGCTCTGAGTAACCCCGCTGCGGGGCCGAGCACCTTTGATGGCTCGTCGAACTTCGGCACGTCGATCCTTCAAGTCGCCACCGAAGGCAGCATCTTCATCGGCGCCGGCGCGGCCCTTTCGTCCTCCACCGGCGATATCACGCTCGCCTCTGACGGCACCAATACGGCGCTCAACGCCAACGGCAGCGTTATCAGCCAGAATGGCAATGTCACGTTGCAGGCAACCGGCGACCTGATCGTGGGGGCGAACCAGACGATCAGCAGCGGCAGCGGCGCCCTGACGCTTGGCGCCGACCTCACGGCTGCCGGCGCGGGCGACGACGGCATCGGCACGCTGTCGATCAATGCGGGTGCTGCGATCTACGGGGCCAACATCACCCTCCTGGGGCGGACACGGACATCGCACCCACCGCCACTGTCGGCAGCGCGGTGGCCACACCGAGGACCGACCTCACCGGGTTGAACAGCCCCGTCGCCCTGGCCTTTGACTCCGTCGGCAATCTCTACGTTGCCGGCGAAAACGCGAACACGGTGAGCGTGTTCGCGCCGGGCGCCACCACGGCCTTCCGCACCATCTCCGGACTGACCCAGCCCTACGCGCTGGCCTTCGATGGGAGCGGCAACCTGTACGTCGCCAACATCGGCGGGACGACAGTGAGCGTGTTCGCTCCCGGCGCGACCACAGCCTTCCGCACCCTTACCGGGCTGACTGGCCCCGCCTCCCTGGCGTTCGACGGCAGCGGCAACCTGTACGTCGGCAATGTGGGCGGCACCGGCGACACCGTCAGCGTATTCGCCCCGGGCATGACCACGCCCTTCCACACCCTGACGGGCGTCAGCGGACCTTTTAGCATGGCGTTCGATGCCACTGGCAACCTCTTCGTCACCGACCAGTTCGGCACCACGATCGAGAAGTTCGCCGTGGGGGCCACTACCCCCACGGCGACCCTCACCGCGCCGGGGATGAACCGGCCGCGGGGCCTGGCGTTCGACGCCAGCGGCAACCTCTACGTCGGCAACCAGAACGGGACTACCATCAGCAAGTTCGACTCCAGCGGCAACGCTCTGCCATCCCTGACGGGGGTGAACGGGGTCGTCTCCCTGGCGTTCGACAGTGCCGGCAACCTTTACGCCGGCAATTTCTTCGGCACCACGGTAAGCCGGTTCGCCCCCGGCGCCACGACCGCTGACCTCACCCTCAGCGGCGTGGACCACCCCGCCGCCCTGGCCTTCGACAGCGGCGGGAACCTGTTCGTCGCCCAGCAATACAACTCCACGGTTGCCCGGTTCGCGGTGGCCGCCAGCGTGACGACAGCGCTGACGATCCATCGAGATAGCGGGGCCGACTTCGACGTGGAGCTGGTAACCGTTGACGGGGCCGCTCCCGACGCCGAACTGGTGCAGCCCGTCGTCGGACAGCAGTTCACGGTGCGCGTCGGCTCCTTCGTGCCGGCATTACCGGCCATCTCGGACGACTTCACCGCGACCATCGACTGGGGCGACGGCACTTCTTCGCCAGGGATCATCACCCCCAACGGCAGGGGCGGGTTCGATGTGACGGGCGAACACGCCTACGACACCGAGGAGACGTATTCCGTCAGCTTCTCCGTGACGGAAACGGCCAGCGGGGCGGAGTACGATGCAGATGCCGGTTTTGCCGTCGCCCTGACCGGCGGCCAGACGTCACAGTTGGACACGTTCACCTTCGTTTCTCTGCCTCCGGGGGGCGGTCAAGTCACGGCGGACACTCCCGACGTCTCGGGGACCCTCACGCTGCCGGACGGCACCCCGACAGGCGGCACGCTCTCTGTCGGAGAGTTCTCCGCCTCCCCCGGGGTGCCGCCTCCCCCGGCACTCATTCTCCAGGATGCGATTCCTGGAACGGACACGGTTAAGAACAACTTCTACGACATCCGCGTCACCGGCGCCGTAGGAGCCGAGCAAAAATTAATTGAACAATTAAGGTTTGGGACTGATGGTGTAGTTCCATTCGCCGTGGAACGCATCTTTTTCCATCCGCACTGCCGCCAATTGCTCGTCGGATATACTCGACGCGGGTTAGGTTGACACGTTGGTCATTCTTCACGCGGCTAACATTGGGACGGAATCAAAAGTCTGGAAGTTGTGCGTCAGGAAGGAATCCATCTCCCCCTTGTGTGTTGTCCCCAATGCCCCCCAACATTGCTCAATTGCTCCGGTGAACCCGTCATAGGTCTCATGGTACACCGCACGCAGGCTCTCCTTCTTGACAAACCTCCAGACCCGCTCGATCAGGTTCAGATTGGGCGAGTAGCTCGGCAGGTACAGCAGGGTAATTCCCAAGGAGGCGGCCAGCCCTTGCACCACGGCACACTTCTGGTAGCGGGCGTTGTCCAGCACTACCGTGATCGGTCGCCCGACCCCCGCCGCCGCCACGGCCCGCAGCAGGGCGCAGACCGACTCGGCATTGATGTAGCTGTGGTTGGTTACCCGGATCAGCCGGTGGCTGACCGCGTGTAGTGCCCCCAGCACGTTGTAGCGCTTACGACCGGAGGCCGCGCGCATGAACCAACGCACCGCGCACCAGACCCAGCCCAGGAAGGCCGCGTACACGAAGTGGGCGGCATCCACGAAGTAGACATCCCGTCGGCCCGCGCGCGCTTCGGCCAGCACGGGTTCCAGGCTCTCGTCGAGGAACTGGCGCTGCGTGCGGGCGTGTTCCTCGATTGTGGACTTGGGCGGGATGGGGACGGCGGCGACCCGGCGCGGCGTCAGCCCCAAGCGGCGCAAGAAGCGGCGGACCTGGGTCTGGCCACGGCAGATGCCGGTGCGCTCCTCAATGAGGTGCCGGGCCTGGCGGACCGAGCGGGGTGGATGCTCGCGGAAATGTTCCTCCAAGGAGGGGCGGTGGCTGTCCAGGGCGCCGCGCTGGCCTTTCCAGGGGTAGCGGCGGATGGCGTCGAGGCCGCCGCAGCGGAACTCGCGGAGGTAGCGCTGAACGGAGGAGCGTGCTACATCGGCCAGGCGGGCGATGACGTCGTGTGTCAAGCCTTGGGACTTGAGCCAGAGGACTTCGAGTTTGCGTTGGACGAAAGGTTCGGGATGGTGGTAACGCTCGAAGGCGATTGCAGAAAGGTCGTCCTCGGTGAAGGTGATGCGCTGCATGGCCGAATCCTCACATGGCGGCAACTCCTGTTCGGCCATCGTTCTACGCAAGAAGCAGCTGCAAGCAAGGGGGTCAAGTTATGCCGCTCGCAGTATACCGAACAGGTCGCAACAATTGCAAGCAACACGCATTTTGCCATGTTCCCTCTCCATAAGAGATGAGAGGATACAACGCCTTCGCAGATCGTCAATGGCTGTTTTTCTGGCAGGCATTTGGCACACAAGTCGTTTTCCTGCCAGACTTTACTGCCAAAGCCCTTACCATGAAGCCGGCGGTGGGAAAGGGCCAGGAACGGTCGCCGATGACCTTACTTCCTTTGAACTTCCGCTCACCGAGTTGGCGGATGTCTTCGCGAACCTCCTCCAGCCGGCCTTCCTCCCGGCCCTCTTCCTTGATGGCCTGGTAGGTCGTCGATTCTTTCATGGCACGCACTCCTTGGAGTAGTTGTTCGACAAACGCGGCCCTGTAGCGCAGACCCAGTAAGACCTTTGTCGCCGTGCACTCGGAACAGCACCCACTCTCATCAGCCCTTAAGGACGGCTTTTCCACTATCTCTTGAGGCGTTGTCGCAGTTTCTCGCGCACCCAGGCGGCATCAGCGTCCGGAAGGGCCGGCTGAAGCGGACGCTCGTAATGAAGCAACTCGCTGTACCGGCCCAGCGAATAAATCTCGTCGAGCAGTGGCTGCAGGTCGAGACGCAGGTCCGGTTCGGGATAAAGCAGCGGCACCGGGATCGGCGGCAGAGGCGCGTTGAAGTGGGCCGGCCAGACACGGCAACGAGGAGCATCCATCTGCCGGGATACAAGCAGCGTGTAAGGCGCGTCAGGCCACGAGGTCCGCATCGGCATCTTCTTTCCTCCGCGCAGCAGGTCGAGTTCGAGGAAGTTCGCCTGGCCGAACAGCATCGCCTGACGCTTACGCTCGTACTCTTTCCAGCCTTCCGTGCCGGAACGCTTGTTGGATGGCGACAGGACCTCGATGGAGGTAATCAGAATCCGTTCCTCGTCCTGCAAATAGATCTCCACGAACGTCTCGCGGAATTTCTCCGCCACGAAGGCTTCCATCGACACGGACCCGGCATACTCCTCGGTCTCCGCGATGGCCACACCGCCCTTCTTCTTACGCGGCTTCTTGGAGCGCGATGGTCCGGTGACGGCGACATCGGGTTTCGCAAGGTCTTCGTCCTTCCCTTCGTCCTTCATGAGTACGACGTAACTGCGGGTGGCCGTTGAGGCGGTGTATTGCCGCGGCAGTTTCAGGGCGATGGCACGATAAATCGCTTCAACCAGATGGTTGTGGAAATCCTCCCACAGACTCGACGCTTCGATGTACGGGTCCATGCCGGGGAATGGCGACTTCATTGGCGCGTTCTCCCAAACCAGGCGACAGTAACGGCAGACTAGCACGCGGCGGCCCGGGCGGGAAGTCCACCTGCCCCTTGTCCCCCTCAAGGCTGCTTTGAAGCGGGAACTAGCGACGATCGTTGGGATTCTCGCCCGGACGCGGAATCGCCCGGCCGTGCGGATCGACGTCGGCCTGACGCACCTCGCGGGCCAACTCCTGCTGCATCTCCGGATCAATGAAATGTTCCATCCGATGCGCTGGATCGTGCAGATGATCGCGCGGCAACTCAACGTTCTCGTCCAGATAGGCTTCCCACAACCGATGCGAACGCACCAGCGACAATGCCCGACGCCGGCCCTCGTCCGTCAAACCGACGCGCCCCTCCGCAAGCCTCTCAACTTGCTTCTGGCGCACCAGACCGGACAGCGCCAGCCGGCCCGCCACGCCGCGCGCCTCGGCTGATTCCATCGTTAGTCCGCCCGCTTCCTCACGCCGATAGAGCTGGCCCAGCAGGTCCTCGCCGGCAATCCGCAAGCGCAAACGCCAGTTTCGCAGCTTCTTGCTCAGCACCCCATGCCGCGGCGCGAACAGCACCGACAGCAGCAGCAGGCCGCCGGCACTCACCGCCATCATCCCCGCTTCCGTCGTGTTGAAACGCTCCGCCGCGAAATAGCCAAGCACCGAGGCCAGCACTGCGACCACCGCCGCCCACACCAGCATCAGCCAGAGACGATCCGTCAACAGATGAGCGCACGCCGCCGGCACAATCAGCATCGCGATCACCAGGATCGAACCGACCGCCTCGAACGAGGCCACCGTCACGCCGCCGACCAGGGCCATCAGCAGATAATGCACCACCGCCGCATTGATGCCCATCGACGATGCCAGGGCCGAGTCGAACGACGTGATCTTCAGTTCCTTCCAGAACAGCAGCACGAAACCCAACGTCAACAAGAGCGACAGGCTCATGCCAAAGAGCGACTTCGGCACCTCAAAGCCGAGAAACTCCGTCGTCCGTGAGACCGCCAGGATCAGCTTGCCCGACAGTACACAGGAGACGTCGAGGTCCGCGTTGTCCGCGCCGCGCGTCACCATCAGCACGCCCAGCGCGAACAGCGACGTGAACACGATGCCCATGCTCGCATCCTCCGTCACCTTGCCGGAAGAATGCAGCGCCTGCGTCAGGTACGCCGTCAGAAAGCCGAGCAGCATCGCGCCCAGGACGATCAGCACGCCGCCGAGCTGGCCCGTCATGAAATAGGCGAGGGCGATGCCCGGCAGCACCGCGTGACTGATGGCGTCGCCGATCAGGCTCATGCGCCGCAGCAGCAAAAAACAGCCCAGCAGCGCACAGGTGACGTTGCAGACGATCGACAGCCCGATGGCCCAACTGGCATAGGCGTCCATGGTCAGGCCCCTCTCGGCAGGGACGTTTCGGCGCGGCTCTCCAGGACGGGCAATCGGCCCTGGCGCTCCAGGGTCCGCGTCAATTCCTCGACCATCTCCGGCGGCAGCACCTCCGCCAGCGATGGTTCCGCCAGGTCCGCCAGTCCCGTGGCAATGTCGGCATGCTCGGTCAGGAACAGCGCCCACAGCCGATGACTGCGAGCGGCGTCGGCTGCTCGCTCCAGACCGACCGGCGTCAGCACGAATCGCCCTGGCTGCCGGCGTTCGATCAACCCAGCCGCGAGTGCATCGTTCAGAAGTCCGAGTGGATCAGACCAGGTTCGGCACGCAATCACGTCCTCGAAGCCAATCTCGCGTTGTTCCGGAAGCAACGGTTCAACAAGGTCGAACAGCACGCGCAGCAGATGATGCCGCTCCATCTCGCGCCGGAATCGCCGCTGAGCAAGGTGGCGAGCCAGCAGACCGTGGCGCGGCGCGAACGCCAGCGAGAAGAGGAAGATGATGGTGCCAGCCAGGATGATGACCGGGCCAGCCGGCATCTTGTCGTACCGCGATGAGACGACGGTGCCAGCCAGGC
>JBBSDR010000129.1:0-9913 GCA_038240465.1 Gemmatales bacterium | reverse complement strand
CGCCACACGCTCTTGGTTAGCCGCCACGCCATTCTTCGAGCGGAGGGGGTGGCGAATTTAACCAGCACGCGCACCGCACGGAGCACTCCGCGCCGCGGCTAACCAAATCACGTCATATTCATCGCGAAGAGGAACTCCGCGTTCGACTTCGCTTTGCGCAGACGGGTCGTCAGCAGTTCCATCGCCTCGACCGGGTGCATGTCGGCCAGCACGCGCCGCAGCATCCGCACACGTTCCATTTCGTCGGGATGCAGCAGCATTTCTTCCTTGCGGGTGCCGCTGCGGTTGATGTCGATGGCCGGCCAGACGCGCTTGTCCACGAGCCGCCGATCAAGGTGCAACTCCATGTTGCCCGTACCCTTGAACTCCTCGAAAATCACCTCGTCCATGCGCGAACCGGTGTCGATCAGGGCCGTCGCCAGGATCGTCAGCGAGCCGCCTTCCTCAATGGAGCGAGCGGCCCCGAAGAAGCGCTTTGGCTTCTGCATGGCGTTCGAGTCGAGACCACCGGACAGGAGCTTGCCGCCGGGAGGGGCCTCGGTGTTGTGCGCCCGCGCCAGACGGGTAATCGAGTCGAGCAGAATGACGACGTCCCGGCCATCCTCGACCAGCCGCTTTGCCTTTTCCAGGGCGATGTCGCTGACGTGGACGTGTTCGTCAGAGGGTTCGTCGAATGTGCTGGCGACGACCTCGGCGCCGGGGCCAGCCACGGTCCGCACCATGTCGGTGACTTCCTCGGGCCGTTCGTCGATGAGCAGCACGATGAGGTAGCACTCGGGATGGTTCTGCTTGATCGCCAGGGCGATCTTCTGCAACAGGACGGTCTTGCCGGCGCGCGGCGGCGACACGATCAGACCGCGCTGGCCCTTGCCAATCGGCGTGACCAGATCGATCACTCGCGTGGACATTTCGTTGGCGTCGGTCTCGAGCAGGATCCGCTTGTTCGGATGGAGCGGCGTCAGGTCTTCAAAGACGGTGGGCCGGATCTTTTCTTCGGGCGGATGGCCGTTGACCACCTCGACCTGCATCAGGGCGAAGTTCTCCTGGCCCTCGATCGGCAGACGGATCGGCCCCTCGACGACGATACCGGTCCGCAAGCCGAGCCGGCGAATCTGGCTCGGCGAGACGTAAATGTCTTCCGGCGAGGCCAGGTAGTTGTGCGCGGCGCTGCGAAGGAAGCCGTAGCCGTCCGGCAGCACTTCGAGGGTGCCGGAGCCGCGAACGATCTCGCCGCGCTCGATCTGCCGGCGGACGACGGCGACGATCAATTGCGCCCGAGTCATGCCGGTGTGTTCGTTGACGCCCTCGCGCTCGGCAAGCTGGAACAGCTTGGGCATCGGCAGGCGATAGAGGTCGTCGAGCCGGAGCAGGGCGCCGATACGACGCGGCTCGGCCACGGTCCGCCGGACCTCGTTCGCGGGAGGCGGACTCAAGGGGACCGGGGCGGCAGGGGCCGGCGCTGGAGCGGAAGCGGTCTCGGTTTCGGTTTGAACGGGGGCGGATGAACGGGAAGTCGAGACAGGTCCAGGGCCTTCACGGCGCGGCAGCCGGCGCCGCGGCGGTCCCGATACGGTGGAGGGCCGTTCGGACTGAGTCTCGGTACGGTCGTCGTCGCCTCGGGCGACACTCATGGTTCTCTCCTTCTTGGGGAACGTCTCTTTCGACATGATCGAGAGAATACGGAAAAGTGGTCCGATCACCGGACGGTGATCCTCGGTTTCAGCGGGACTCGAAGTCCCTCGTATATCAGCGTGGGAGAATTTTCAGGAATGTCTCTGACCCAACTACCCTGCGTGACTCAATAGGCGAATGTGAGCTAGACCAGGGGACCCAACCGAAAAGTGCGAGCTTCAATAGGACCACAAATAAGGCTTTCGTGGCTAGGAAAAAGTGAAGCCAGCGGAAAAACATCGACCTCGTCTATATATTTGCAACAATCGCAGGTGGAAGTCAAGAGAGAAGTCAACGCCGATTGTGCTTTTTCTGGCGAACCGTACTCCGGGGAGGGCAGCATCATGCGTCGCTTGCTGACCGCCCTGCGGCAGGGTTGGCGGTCCCTTCGCGAGCCAGCCCTGCCGCCAATCCCGTTCAGCATCTCGTGTCTCTGTGGCCGGCTTGCCCGGGGCGTTCGCGGCTCGCGTCACCAGGAGCTTCGCTGTCCCGGCTGCGGCGCGGCGCTGTTCGTGCTGCCGCGCAGTCCCCTGCCGCCGAGCGGCGACGAGGACGCTCCGCCGCCCGCTCCCCGTCCGGCCCGTTCAACCTGGAAACTGCCGCTTGTCGCTGCTGCTGCGACCCTCGTCCTGGTCGCCGGCGGTTTCGTCCTGTTCTTCTGGCTGCTGTCCGATCGCTCGCCCCGCGAGAAGGATTCCGATGGCGAGCGGCTACCGATCGCGGAGGTGATCGAGACGAGTCGGAAGCTGTTGCGTGACGGCGAATTCCACGAGGCGGCCCGGCTGCTGCAACAGGCCCGCGAGCGCGGCGAGCGACATCCCGAATTGATCCCGTTGCAGCGCCAGGCGCAGCTGCTGGTCAACCTGCTGCATTTGCCGCTGGAGGACATCCTCCAGAAGGGCCAGCAAGTGCGCCAGCCGCGCGAGTGGGAGGCCCAGTTGAAGGATTACCTCGGCCGGTCCATCGTGTTCGACGACGTGGTCCAGCGCGATCCGGACGGCAGCCATCGCCTGGTCAACTACGAGGTCCGCGCCGCGGAGGAAAAGGCGATCCTGAAGCTGGATCTCGACCTGCTGCGCCGGCTGCCGCTGGGCCAGCCGCGCCGCATCATCTTCGGGGCGAAATTGGCGAACGTGTCGCGAGGAGCCGGCGGCGTGTGGCTGATTGAGTTCGAGCGCGACAGCGGCGTGCTGCTGACCGACGAGGGAGCGGCGAGCATTCTGTTTCTAGGAGTAATGGACGAGAACGTGCGCGACGTTCTGCGCGAACAGTCAAAGTGGGTTCGGACCCCGTAGTTCACACGCAGATGCCCCAAGCGGTTGCATGGTTCCAATACGGCTATAATGGGGATGGAAAACAATCCTTGAGCTAGATAGCTTGTGACTGGGGCAAGAGGGACCGCCATGCAAGTCTTTCGCGATCTAATCGTCCAGGGCAGTTCGGAAGAACTCGCTGCCACGATGGTCGAGGTCGAGCAATCTCTCGCGGCCGGCTGGACCCGGGACAGAACAACAGAAGAGCGAATGCGGTTGCTCGCAACGCGGGGCCACCCTGTCTACTGCTTCTCCTGTTCCAACGAAAATGGCCGTCCCGCTGCAATGGTTTACTTGATGGAAACCTCCCCGGGGGCGTTGTGCGCCACGAACATTGTCCCTCGAAGCCAACACCAGCTCGCCCATGACGAGTACAACAGCCTCCTGGAAGAACTCTGTGACCGCTTCATCCGTCCCGCTGCCGGAAAAACAGGCGCTCGCGTCCATCTGACCGCCACCCAGGTTGGCCTGGAAAACTGGTTGCCTGCCGCCCCTGCCGAAAAACTGCGCGCCTTTTCAACGGCGGCGAACAAGGGTACGGGACCTGCTCAACCTTCGGATCGGGAGCGGTGGAATGACTTCGTCGTCGCGGCACACGAAGCCGGAAGTCAACTTCCCCCTTCCACTCTTCGCCGCTGGCTCATCGAGATCGAGGGTTGGCCTGTTGAAGTGGCCGACCAGTTGGCCATCGAGTATGAGGCCGGGCGAGAGGTGCTCGCCTTCGCTGACCGTCGCCGGAGCGCTTGACTGTCATGCCAAGCATCGCTGACATCGTCGCGCGGATCCGAGCGGCGGATTTACCCGTCCTTTTCGCCGATACATGCAGTTTGGTGGACGTGATTCGGGTCCCACTTCGTCTCGACCAACTTCAGCGGTGCATCGAAGGCGCTCAAGATCTGTTGCAACTCGCCACCTCGCCTCCCACGCGATGCACTCTCGTTATCGCCTCATTCGTCCGAAATGAATGGCTAACGCACGCCGGAACGGAGGCCGACAACCTCCGCAAACACCTGGCTCAGGTTGATGAGGAATCGGATCGGTTGCACAGTTTCTGTGGTCTGATGGGCATCGCTCCGCCTTTCCAGCCATCGGGCTACCGGCTCCTTCCTCTGGCGGACAGGCTTCACGATCTCTCCCGTCAGCTCCTGGACTGCGCTCTGCAACTGGACCCGGATCAGGATTGCATCATCCGCGCCCACGGCCGGGCATCCACCTACGTTCCTCCGTCTCGAAAGGGAGGAGAAGTGAAAGATTCGACTATCATCGAAGAGTATCTGGAGGTTTGCAGACGTCTGCAGGCGTCAGGGTTCACGAGGAAGCGGGTGTTCTGCACCTCGAATACGAAAGATTACTGCGAGTCAGGGACTCGCCTTCACAGAACTCTCGCCCTTGACTTTGGGACGGTCAACCTCGGATTCGCAGCCAGCCTGCACTGGGCGGTACACGAAATCAAAACCTGACCTCAACAACCAATCGCCAACAGACAGCGAACCGCCAAGTGGTCCGCGCCGCGGAGGAAAAGGCGATCCTGAAGCTGGATCTCGACCTGCTGCGCCGGCTGCCGCTGGGCCAGCCGCGCCACGTCATCTTCGGGGCGCGGCTGGCGAACGTGTCGCGAGGAGCCGGCGGCGTGTGGCTGATCGAGTTCGAGCGCGACAGCGGCGTGCTGCTGACCGACGAGGGAGCGGCGAGCATTCTGTTTCCAGGAGCAATGGACGAGAACGTGCGCGAAGTTCTACGCGAACAATCGACATGGCTGCGGACGCTGCCGTAATGGCGTGATGGAGAGCATGGCGAGAGAGGATGGCCGATGACCGTCGTATCAATCGATCACAAGCGCGCCCGGGAAATCCTCGCTTCTGCATGGGAGAAAATCGATGACGCCGGCATCGTTCCTTCCGCGCTGGCCAGACCGGCCCTCGATGCGATCCTCGGTGCGAAAGACGTCACTTTCAAATACCTCCTTGTCACTGGTTTGCTCGGGAAATGTGCCAATCCCAAGGTTCATCTGCGAGCGTTGCAAGCGGGCAGCCGCTTGAAGAATGCTTACGATGCACGCAGTCTGTGTCATCAGGTAGTCGTCGGCTTCGAGAAGGAGAAAGGCAACCTGTGGGGGCTATCGAATGAGCCGTTCCTCAATAAGCCCGCTCGCCATCCCGAACACGACAAGGCGAACAGACAACTCAAGAACAAGAAGCTGGCGGCTACTCTCCACGACGTTCTCGACCTTGCTCATGGGGCGAAGCCGGACGAGTGTTTCGCCATGCTGGTTCACGTCTTGCGCATGAGCCGGCAGCGGCTCGCGGTTCAGGCGGTTGCCAATGCCTCCAGTGATGCGACTTACCAGCGAGTCATCGATTTTGTCGCCGCTTTTCTGTTTGAGGCCGATGGCGGCGCCCGGCTTGTCGCTCTGGCAGGGGCGTTTCTGACCCTGCTGAGAGATGGCTTCGAGGTCCGGGTCTATCCTCCCACTTTCTCGGACAAGTTCGCGAAAACCGCTGGCGACATTGAAATTCGACGCGACGGAGTTCTCGTCAGCGCCAGCGAGTGCAAACATCGCCCATTGACGCTGTCCGACGTGCAGCACGGGATCAAGAAAGCACGAGAGGCGGGCGTTCGGGAATACTGCTTTATCGTGGCGGAAGGCGTGGCGGCGGGGCAGGAAACCGCGGTTCAGGCCGAACTCGCGAAAGTTGGAAAGGAGTTTGACGTCCTGCTGATCCCCCTGCAGACCGCGGCCGCTCAGTGGGCGGCCGTTCTCAACCCGATTCGCAGGGCGGACTTCGGAGTGACTGTCGTTGATCTCCTCCGGAACAGCATGAAACGCGCCGGCGTTGCTGAGCAAGCGGCTAAACTGTGGAACTCGCTCTCCGAGGTGCAGACGGGTCAGGACGCTTCGGGTACGAGTAACTGATCGAACAGGCCAAGTTGCCTTGGCTTGGCAGATGTGGCATTCCGCTCCTGTCTTCGCTTGGGGCGGAATAACGCCTCCATCACCCGCTCGGCCACATGACGGGCCAACAGGGGCGGGACCGCGTTACCGATCTGACAGAAGCGAGACGATTGCTTGCCGGCAAACGCATAGTTGAGCGGAAAACTCTGCAAGACGGCGCACTCCTCGACGGTCAATCGCCGCAGCCGTTCGGGCGCTCGCTCGTAAGGCTTTCCGCCGTTCAGCAGATGAGCGTGATACTCGATCACCCAGGGAAGTTGGCCCGTCTCCAACGAGAGTTGATCGACGATCGGTGTCTTGTTCCCCCCCATGCTGGCAGGAAGCGTGGGTGCCTGTCTCTCGAGATCGATCGGCCTGCCCAGCCCATTGAACAGCATGCCGGCATAGGGCGACCGCCGCATCACGGGCTGTTTCGCCGGCACGACCTTCGCGCGACAGCGGCTGTCATTGCCTGGCTCGCCGTGGTGAGGCAACGCGCGGAACGCCTCCCGCACCGACACCACTTTGCGAGACGGTTCGGGGAACAGGTCTTCCGCTTGGCCCCGCCGCGTGCCGATGAAGAACACGCGCTCACGCTGTTGCGGGACGCCGAACTGGCTGGCGTCCAGTGTCCTGTACTCGACGTCGTACCCAAGTTCCGCGAACTCTTTCAGGATTGCCTGTCGCACTCCCGCCCAGCGTGCAAGTTCCGCCAGCGCCTTGACGTTCTCCATCACGAACGCAATTGGCTTCTTATCTCGAACGATGCGATAGAACTCCCAGACCAGTTTGCTCCTCGGATCGGTGGGGTCCATCTTTCCCGCCACGCTGAATCCCTGGCAGGGCGGCCCGCCGATCACGACGTCGCAGGAAGGAATCGCGTCAGATGGGATTGTCGAGATGTCGCCCTGAACGAGGTGAGGCCCGAGATTTTGCCGATAGGTCGCACAGGCGTCCGTCTTGATCTCGTTCGCCCAGACAAACTCGAAGCCTGCCTGGATGAACCCCAGGTCCATTCCCCCAGCACCGGTAAAGAGGGAGACCACCTGTGGAGAGTCCTTGCTCATCGGATCTCTCGCGACTTCAGAAGGGGACTGGAAGAGGACGCTTGACTACTTGTATACCTTAGACCATTACCTGTCAAGAATACTGAACAAGAATCCAAATGCCATCCGATCGCACCTTCACGCGACCTGTTCCTTGCGAAGGGAATCCCGGTATTTCTGTCTGGGTCCGCGTTCGCTCCACAACTTCAATCCCGCCGGCAGGAACACCAGCGCCGTCAGCATCGATCCCGCCACGCCCAGCGACAGGATCAGACCCAGGCCCGCCAGACCGCGATGACTCGACGTCATCAGCGTGCCAAAGCCCACCAGCGTCGTCAGGGCCACAACCAGGATGCCCTGCCCCGTCGAACGCCGCAGCACATAGCCCCCACTTTGACGCCGACGATCCAGATAGTCGTGCATGACGTGAACGCCGTAATTGACGCCGACGCCAACGATCAGCGGCAAGGCGATCATGTTGGCCGGGTTGAGATGACCGCCGAATAGCCCTATCACTCCCAGCGCCAGAACCATGCCGATCAACAGCGGCCCCAGCACCAGCAGCACCGGGCCCGGCGAGCGGAAATCCAGGATCAGCACAATCACGATCGCAATCAGTGCATAAACGCCGGCCCACTCGAAACCGAGCTTCATCGCCTGCAAGCCTTCCAGCGTCGTGAACGGCTTGCCCGTCGCCTCCGGATCGACCGTCTGCACCGACGCGGTAAACTTCGCCAGGGCGTCGAACTCCCACAATGACTCCCGGCCAAACACGCGCAGCAGCCAGCGGCCTCCCTTGCTGACATAACGCTCGTGCAGGTCCTTCGGCATGTCGTCCAGGGCGATCGGCGCTGCCGTGGTCACGTCGTGGAGTTGATGCAGGTCCGCCCAAAGGTCCGCCAGCATGCGGCGCTCGAACAGGGCGAGGCGTTTCACAGCCAGGGCGGCAGGCATCGCATCGACCTGATCCGCGAGTTTCCTTGACTCGGCGAGCAGCGATTCGACCAGGGCCTTGTTTGAAGCGGAGGGCTTGTGCTTCGTCAGGATGCCCTCGGGGCCGGACAGCATTCGCAAATCGTTCACCAGGAGCGACGGCGACGATTCAAAGGGTGTCGGACAGGTGCTGCTCGACGGCATCTGCGCCAGCCGGGCATGGATGTCGCGCAACAGCGGCAGTTTCTTCTCCTGATCCGCCGGCACCAGCGACGCCACCTCGACGACCCGGCTTACCGCCGGCAGTTTCTCGAATTCCGCCTTCAGTTCGAGAGCCTTTTCGGGCGAGTCGGTGTAGCTGAGCGCGTGCCAACTTGCCCCGGCGGTATGGCGGATGAGCGTCCGTTCCCAGCGGACCGAGTCGAGGCTGTCCGACTGGAGGTTGAGCAGGTTGTGATCGTAGCGAACCCGGCAACCCCAGAAGGCGAAGAAGGCAACCAGAGCGACTCCGCCACCCAGCACCCAGCGCGGTCGGCCGACGAGTCGCGGCAGCCAACTCTGGGCAGCGACGAGGGCCTGCTTCTTTTCGATAAACGACAGAATGTGGCGCTGGCCGGCTCTCTCCTTGCGGCCATCGAGGATCATGATGAGGGCCGGCAAGAAGGTGAAGCAGGACAGGGCGCAGAACAGCACGCCGCAGCCGGCAATCCAGCCCAGTTCGACCACCGCCATGAAGTCGGCAAACATCGCCGCGAAGAACGCCAGGCCCGTCGTGACGCTGGCCGTCAGGGTACTCGGGCCGATACCCAGGGCCGTGGCCACCAGCGCGTCGCGCACGCCCACCCCCGCCGCCCGCTCCTGCTGATACCGCGTCACCCAGAGGATGCCATAATCGCCCATACCGATAAGCATGATCGCAAAGGTGGCGGAGAGCAGGTTCAGATGGCCGATCGTCAGCGTCGCCCAGCCCAGCGCCCAGCCGGTGCCGACCAGCAGCGTGCTGACCGACACCAGCGGCGGACGCAAACTGCGCAGGACAATCAGATAGACCAGGACCACCCCCGCCAGCGCCAGCCAGGAAGCGAATTTGGTGTCGTTCTGCGAGGCGACCATCTCGTCGGTTTCCAGCACCGGAAGCCCCGTCACTCCCAGTTGCAGGCCGGAGCAGGAGGGACGCACTTCCTCGACGAGTTGGCGCAGTGCGCGAACGCTCTCGTTGGGTCCAATGAGGGCATCCGCCGTGCAGGCGGGGCGGACCAGCAGGAAGGCGAGTTTGCCGTCGTCGCTCATGAAGTATTGCGGCCTGGCCAGCAGGTCCTGCGGCGAGACGCCCGAGGGCTGGTTGGCCGGCGGCTTCACCAGTCCCGACCACGGACTGCGGTATTGTTTTGGATCTTCCAGGGCGGCGCGGGCGGAACGAGTGGCGGCCAGCAGTTGTTCCAGCAGCGGCATGTCCTCGGCGGACAGGGCCTGTCCGGGCTGCAGACGTTTCAGCCGTCCGCGTGTTTCGCCAACCATGCTGCGCACCCCGAACAGGTGCCAGGCCAGCGGCGCTTCCAGCAGAGGCCGCATCCGGCCAAGGTCGTCCTGAATGTGCTTGATTTCGTCAACCGACAGGAACAGCAAAGCGCGGTCGCGCAGATAGCGCAGATCGACCTTGTAGAAGAGGCGATCGAAGGCGTCCGGGCGAGCGCGGATTCGGTCGGCAAGCGACTCCAGGGCGGCGGTCATTTGTGGATGCGAGGCGGGACCATCGCCCTGAACGACGACGACCATGTCGTCATCCTGGCCGAACTCTTTCAGATAGGCATTCCAGCGCTTTTGAACTTCCTTGTGCGGGCTGATAAGATCGTTGCGCTGGGTGTGATATTCGAGCCGAGTGCAGGCAAGGTAGATGGAGACGATGAGGCTGACGGCAGTCAGGCCGAGAACCAGCCGGGGCGCCCGGCAAACGAGCAGGACAAGACCGGCCAGCAGGCGCGGCAGCAAGCCGGGTTGGGCAGGAGAGTCCGGGATCT
>JBBSDR010000128.1:0-9962 GCA_038240465.1 Gemmatales bacterium | reverse complement strand
GTCGCGTACACTTCCGCGCCGATACGCTGCGCCAGTTGGATCGCCGCCAGGCCGACGCCGCCCGACGCCGCGTGGATCAGCACCCGCTCGCCGGGCTGAAGCGCGGCCAACTCGTGCAGCGACTGCTGAGCGGTCAGGAATACCACCGGGACCGTTGCAGCCTCCTCGAAGCTGAGCGTCTCCGGCTTCGGCGCCACGAGTTCTGCTCGCACGACGACGAAACTGCGGAAACTGCCCGACGCCAGCGCGACAACTTCCTGCCCCACCCGCAATCCCTCGACGCCCTCGCCGACCGCCGACACGATGCCGGCGCACTCACCGCCGAGCGGGCCGGCGTCGCCGGGATACATGCCGAGAGCGCCGAGAACGTCGCGGAAGTTCAGACCAGCGGCGCGAACCTCGATCTCAACCTCTCCCGGACCCGCGGCGCGGCGCGTAAGCGGACGCAGTGCCAGGCTGTCCAGGACCCCTTGCGACTCTTGCAACAGCTCTATCGGCCCTTGCGGGGGCATTTCCAGCCGCACCAGGCGCGCGACGAAGCGCCGCTGCTCGCGCAGAGCAATTTCGTTTTCGCCGTCGGGCGCGAGCAGTTCCGCGACAAGTTCCACGCCATCGCTCGACGGATCGAGGTCGATGCACACGCAGCGCAGGGCAGGCTGTTCGCGGCGCAGGACGCGGGCCAGTCCCCAGAGAGCGGCCGACGCTATGCTCGCTCCCACGGAGGCGGTCTCCTGCGTTCCGCGTGTGACGAACCACAGGCGCGGCGCTGTTCCGGAGCGGGCCAGGCTCTGAATGAGCCGCAACGCTTCTTGACAACTCGTGGTGCTGGCCTCTTCCGCCTCGTCCAGCGCGGAGAGAAAGACCACTTCGTCAGGCCGTTCCCGCGCCAGCGTGGTTTCGAGGGCCGCATCGTCAGCGCGAAGCACAAGACAGGTCTGGCCGTGCTGGCGCAGTTGTTCCGCGATGCGCTCGCCGCTCTGGGCGCGATCCAAGAGGAGAAGCCAGCGCCGCGCCGCGCCATTCCGGCTCTCGACGGCCTGAGCGGGAGCAGCCTGCCAGCGCACATGGTAGAGCCAGTTGTCCGGGTTCTCGGCCCGTCCGGACCGCAGAGTCGCAGCCGGGGCGCGCTTGACGTGCAATCCCTCGACGAGGACGACCGTGCGGCCCCTCTCGTCGAAGAGCCGAATATCGGCGCTGAGCGTCTCCTTGCCCGCGCCGTCACGCAAGACGGCATGCGCCCATAGCGTGGCGTCCACTGGGCCGGCAACGTGAAGGCGATCGATGCCCAGCGGGATATACAGGTCGTCGGGCAACTCGCCCGGCAGCGCGGCCGCGAGAAGCTGGAAGCAGGAGTCGAGCAGACCGGGCGGCACCACGGCCAGCCGGCGCTCGCCCTCGCCCTCTGTCACTGCACGCATCGAGGCCAGGGCCTGGCCGGGTCCGCGCCAGACCCGCGCCAGCCAGCGAAAGTCTGGCCCGAGTCCGAGTCCCGCTCGCGCCAGCGCTTCGTAGAACGCCGCGCTCGAACGCTCCTCGCCGCACTGAGCTTGCAATTCCGCCAGCGCGACATAGCCCGCGAGTGCTTGCCCCTCGCTCATCTGGGCGCTCACATGCAGCGTCCAGCGATCGTCTTCCGTCAGGCTGAACGCCTGCAAGTCGCGACGGCCTTCTTCCGCCGGTGACAGGACGAACTGGACCGTCTTCGTCTCGCCGTCGGGGAGAGCGAGCGGCTCGCGGAAAGTGACGTCCTCGAAGAGGGCGGCAGACTGCCTGAGCGCGGCCGCGAGGAAGCACGCGCCGGGGGCGATGACCTCGCCGTGAACGGTGTGGGCCGCGAACAAGGGCAGAATCGCCGTCCCCCACTTCGCCTCGTGGATCTCATCCGCGAGGGCGGTGCGGAGCAGTCGCCCGCTCAACGGCGACGTCTCGCCCTCGCTGCGATCTATCTTTCCGATGGGGGCGAGTCCCTCGATCCAGCAGCGCTGGCGCTGGAATGGATAGCACGGCAGCGGCAGCTTGCGGCGCGGATAACCGCGATCGAAGGTCCTCCAGTTGACGGTCGTTCCTTCGAGCCAGAGGGCTTGCAGCGTCTCGATCAGTTGCAGCCAATCGTCGCGCTCGGGCCGCAGCGTCGGCACCCAGACGCCGCCCTCGACGCACTCCTGCCCCGCCCCACGAAGGATCGGCGACGGGCCGACCTCGACGAAAACGCGAATACCCATGTCCTTCAGACTGACCAGACCATCGGCGAAGCGCACCGTTTCGCGGGCCTGACGCCGCCAGTACGCCGGTTGAGCCAGTTCACCGTCGTTCGCCGCCCGGCCCGTCAGCCCCGACACGAATGCCATTCGGGCCGGAGCGAAACTGACGCGTGCGGCGGTCTCCTCGATCTCGTCCAGAAGCGGATCCATGAGCGGAGAACGAAACGCCTGCGTGAGACGCCACATCTCGGTTTTCACGCCGGCGCGCTCCAGTCGTGTCAGCACCGCCTTGACGGCCTGCGCTGAACCGGAGACGACGACCTGGCGCGGTCCATTGACAGCCGCCAGGGCGACCCGGCCGCCGTCGGCGGCGAGGTATTCGCTCACCTCGGCTTCCCCGGCCTGGACGGTGGCCATCGCGCCATCGTGCGGCAATTGCTGCGTCAGAATGGCCCGCGTGGTCAACAAGTGAATCGCGTCCTCAATCGATAGTACGCCCGCGACACAGGCCGCGACATACTCGCCGATGCCGTAGCCCAGCACGGCAGCCGGCTCGACACCCCAGGATCGCCACAGTTCCGCGAGGGCGTACTCGATCGCGAACAGGGCCGCCTGCGTGTAGAGCGGCTCCTCCAGACACGACGACGAACCGGGGGCCGGATAGAGGACGCCCACCAGCGGCTGCTCGAGATACGGCCCCAGCAACTCGGCACACCGATCGACAACGCGACGAAAGACGGCCTGCGTCTCATACAGTTGTCGGCCCATGCCGACATACTGGGCGCGCACTCCCGGAAACAGAAACGCGATCCGGGCCGGCTTCTCGCCGGGGACGATGCCGCTTCGCAGCCCCTCACCCTGTCTGCCGTCCGCGAATGCCCGCAGGGATTCACTCGCCTGGTCCGCGTTCTCGGCAACGACAGCGAGCCGATGCGCGAACGTCGTCCGCCCCGTGTTCGCGGTAAAGGCGACATCGGCCAAGCGCTCCGCAGGATGAGCGCTCAGGTGCCGCGCCCAGCGGCCGGCCAGTTGGCGCAGGGCCGTCTCGCCGCGCGCCGACAGGTGCAGCAGATGCCAGGGGCGTTCCATCTCCGCGCGTTCCGCCTGGACCAGAGGCGATTCCTCAATGATGGCATGGGCGTTGATGCCGCTGAGACCGAACGAACTCAGGCCCGCGATGCGTCGCCTCTCGCTTCGCTTCCAGGCGATGGCCCTCGACGCCACCTCCAGCGGCAATTCGCTCCACGGAATGTGCGGATTCGCCTGATGAATCAAAGGTTGGGGCGGAATCTCCTCGTGGTTCAGCGCCAGGACCACCTTGATGAGTCCAGCCACGCCCGCCGCGGCTTCGAGATGGCCGATGTTCGCCTTCACCGAGCCGAGACGGCATTTGTTGTCGGCCGGACTCTGACCCAGGACAGCGCCGAGGGCGCGCAATTCGATCGGATCGCCCAGCGATGTGCCGGTGCCGTGCGCCTCGATGTAGCCCACCAATCCCGGCTCGACTCCCGCGGCGTTCAGGGCGTCGCGGATGACCGACGTCTGAGCCGGGCCGCTCGGCACGGTCAACCCGCCGCTCGGCCCGCCGTGATTCACCGCCGTCCCGCGCAGCACGGCGAGGATGTGATCGTTCTCGTTCTGTGCATCGGAGAGGCGCTTCAGGACGACGACGCCGCAACCTTCGCCGCGGCCGTAGCCGTCTGCCGAGGCGTCGAACGACTTGCAGCGGCCGTCGGCGGACAGGGCGTTCATCTTGCACAGGACGACGTTGGCATGCGGATTGAGGATGAGGTTGACGCCGCCCGCGAGGGCCAACTTGCACTCGCCCTGGCGCAGGCTCTGGCAGGCCAGGTGAATGGCCACCAGCGACGAGGAACAGGCGGTGGCCAGCACCATGCTCGGCCCTTGCAAACCGAGGAGGTACGACACCCGGCCCGCGAGGAAGCTCGGCTCGCTGCCGGTGCCGAAGAAGGCGTCGATGCGCTCGGGCTGCGTTGCGGCCAGCAGCATCTGCGGATAATCGAGGTTCATCAGCCCGAAGAAGACGCCGGCCCGGCTGCCGCTCAGCGATTGCGGCGCGAACCCCGCATGTTCGAGGGCTTCCCAACTGACCTCCAGCAGAAGCCGTTGCTGGGGGTCCATGCTGGCCGCCTCGCGCGGCGACAGGCCGAAAAACTCGGCGTCGAACCCGGCCACGTCGTCGAGATACCCGCCATGCCGGACGTACGCCTTGCCCGGCGCCTGCGGCGCGGGATCGAAGAAGCTCTGAAAGTCGCCGCGATCGCCTGGAATGTCGCGCGTGGCATCACGGCCCTGGCGCAGCAATTCCCAGAACGCCTCGGGCCCGTCAGCGCCGGGAAAGCGACAGCCGAGGCCGACGATGGCGATCGGTTCGCGGCGCAAGCGCTCGAGCGCTTCGACCTTCGCCTCCAGTTCCTGGATGGCGAGATACGCTCGCAGCAGTGGCGAATCCTCGCCCTTTTTCGAGGGGTTGCTCATGGGGTACGTCTCTCAAGGGATTCCAGTTTCGCGAGGAGCAGGCGTTCCATCTCATCCTCGGAGAGATCGCGCAGGCCATCCTCGATACCATCGGGGATGGGTTTCGGTTGCGGTTCGACAGCCTGGGCGGGCAACAGCGTGAGAAGGAAGTCCGCCAGAGAGGCGAGCGTGGGGTGATCGAAGATCAGCGTGGAGGGCAGGGCGACCCCAAGGGATTGCTGCAAGCGCGAACGCACTTCGAGCGCCATCAGCGAATCGAGACCCATTTCAAACAATCGAGCTCGCTCGCCGATCGCCTGTTCGGGCGTCAGGCGCAAGACCGCCGCGATGGTATCGCGGCCATGCTCCAGCAACCGCTCGCGGCGGCGTCCCTCGGGAACGTCGCGAAGTTGTTCGAGCAAGGGACTGCCCGCGTCCGGTCCCGCTGCCGGCTGCGAGCGAACGAGGCTCGACAGCAGAGGCGCGATTACTCCCACGCGGCTTGCGTAGCGTTCCCAGTCCACATCGAGAACGCCGGCCTGGATCGTTTTCGAGGGGATCAGCGTATCGAGAAGAGCGATAGCGCGTGCGGGAGACAATGGTCGCCATCCCAGTGCCGTCCAGCGGCTGGCCGGCACGCCCTTTCGCGCGGCCATGCCGATGTCGGCCCACGGACCCCAGTTGATGCTCAGTCCCGGCAAGCCCAACGCCCGGCGATGATGTGCCAGCGCGTCGAGGAACGCATTGCCCGCCGCATAGTTGCCCTGGCCGGGCGATCCCAGCAGCGATGCTGCCGACGAGAACAGCACGAAGAAGTCCAGCGGTACTTCGCGTGTCAGCAGGTGCAGGTTCCAGCCGCCGCGCACCTTGGGGGCCAGCACCTTCTCGAAGCGTTCGGCGGTCTGTTCCAGCAGGACGCCATCGTCGAGGACGCCGGCGGCGTGGATGAGTCCCCGCAGAGGCGGCATCGACGCTTGCGCCTCGGCCAGCACCTTGCCCAGCTCGTCGTACTCAGCCACATCGGCGGCCGCTGTCACGATGGCGACGCCTGCGCGCTGCAACTCCTCAATGACGGTTCTGGCCTCGGCGGACGGTGGACGGCGGCCGATGAGCAGCAGGTGACGCGCGCCGCGTTGGGCCAGTCCGCGCGCCATTTCCAGACCCAGGCCTCCCAGGCCCCCCGTGATCGCATAGGTCGCATCGGCGAGGCAGACGAACGTACCCGCTCCAGGAGGTTCCGCGTGCGTCAGTCGCGCGACGAAGCGCTGCTCGCCGCGCAGCACGATCTGGTCCTCGGTGTCGGTCGCGAGTAGTTCCTGGGCCAGTTCCGCCGTCGAGGCGTCAAGATCGACAAGCCGACAGCGCAGTTCGGGATGTTCCAGCGCGATAGTCCGCGCCAGGCCGATAAGGGGCGACTGTTCCAGACAGAGCGGAGCCGAGAAGGTGTCGAGGGCGACAGCGCCGCTGGTGATGAGCCACAAACGCGGCGGCTTCGGAAGCCGGGCGAGTGTCTGCACCAGTTCCAGCACTGTCTCGCAGTGTTGCCGAACAGCGAGATCGAGCGCGTCGGTCTCCGGCTCCGTCGCGCTCTCACGGCCATCGGCGAGAAAGACGACATCCGTCAACGATGCGTCCAGGCTGGCCCCAGGAGGGGAAACAGCGACGGCGCAGCGTTGGTCGTGCTGAGCAAGGGAGGCGGCGAGAGCCTCGGTGCCGCGCCGGTCCTGCGACAACAGAAGCCAGTTTCCTTTGTGTGGACCCAACGGCGGACGACTCGATGGTTGCCAGGTGAGCGTGTAGAGCCAATCTTCCTGAGAAATTTTGCGGCCGCGAAGCAGGGTGTCAGGAGAAGCTCGACGGGCGCGCAGTCCCTCAACGATCAGGACCGGCCGGCCTGTCTCCTCGACGAGCGTGACGTCGGCGACGGTAAGCTCGCGCGAACCCTCGCCGCTCCGAACGACAGCGCGACACAGATACGGGCCGGAGCCAGCCCCAAGGAACGTGACACGGTCGATGGCCAACGGAATGAGGGCGTGCGACAGGGGGTTGTCACTGGCCAGCGCGGCGGCGACAAGCTGGAAGCAGGAATCGATCAGCCCGGGAGGAAGCGGCGCGAGTCGCTCCTCGCCGGGGAGTGCCTGACGCATGCGGGCGACAGCCTGTCCCTGACCGGCGTGGACCTCCTCCAGCCAGCGGAACGATTGCCCCAGTTCGATGCCGATGTGTCCCATCATCCGATAAAAGGACGTCGTTTCCGTGCCTTCAAAACCACGAGCGAGCGGTGGATTGAGTACCGGCTCACTCGCACGGCTCTTGCGGCAGGAACGTGCCGAGGCGTGCAAGGTCCAGGCGTCTTCCGCCGCATCGCTGCGTTGACTGAACAGTTCAAAGCGATGCTCGTCTTTCTGAGCGGGACTGACGATCAACTGCGTCGTGCAACTCGCGCCCTTCTCCAGCGCCAGCGCCGCGCTGAAAGTCACCTCCTCAATTTCCCAGGCGTTACTGTCCATTTCAACGAGTGCGGCCAGCAGTGCGGCGAGATGCCATGCACCGGGGACGACCACCTCGCCAAAGAGGCGATGATCGGCAAGGGCCGGAAAACGCGACGTGTCCCAGCGTGCCTCGTGAATTCGCTGGGGCAGCGCGGACCGCAGCCGGCGTCCCGCGATGGACATACCTTCCCCCCTGAGTGGCCGGGTGGGCGCCAAGGGCGTCAATCCCTCGGGCCAGTAGCGCTGGCGCTGGAAAGGATAGCTCGGCAGGGACACGCGCCGTCTCACCGGATCGGCCAGGACCTCCTCGACGTCCAGGCCCTCGCCGTGTTGCATGCCCTCGACGAGCCGCCCCTCCACGAAAGCGGTGAGTTTGCTTCTCGCCTCTTCACAACTCGCGGCAGCGATCAGCAGGCGATGCGCGAACGTGGCCCGGCCATGACGGGCGCTGAAGGCGAGGTCAACCAGTGAAAGTGACGGTGCGGAGTCCAGATGGCGCACCCAGCGCCGGGCCAACTCGCGCAGCGCCGGCTCGCTGCGCGCCGACAGGAACAGCATCTGCGGCGTTTCCGCAACAAAGGTGGCCGCTTGAGACGCGGCCTCTTCGAGAACGATATGGGCGTTGGTGCCGATAAAGCCGAACGAACTGAGTCCGGCGCGGCGCACGCCCTCGTTCCGCCAGGGAGTCAGCGTCCGCGGCACGGCGACGGGCAAGTCTTGCCAGGGGACATACGGATTCGGCGTGTGGAAATGCAGATGCGGCGGTATCTCGCGGCGACCCAGGCTCAGCACAACCTTGATGAGGCCGGCCATGCCCGCCGCCGCTTCGAGATGACCGACGTTCGTCTTCACCGAGCCGATCAGCAACGGCCTGCTCGTCTCGCGTCCTTGCCCGTAGACGGCAGCCAGGGCTTGCACCTCGATCGGATCGCCCAGCGGAGTTCCCGTGCCGTGCGCCTCGACGTAATCGACGCTCGCCGGATCGACGTCGGCCACCGCCAGCGCTTGCCGAATGACGGCTTCCTGGGCCGGACCGTTCGGCGCGGTCAGCCCACTGCTGCGTCCGTCCTGATTCACCGCCGTCCCGCGAATCAGAGCGAGAACGTTATCGCCGTCCGCCAGCGCATCGGCGAGCCGTTTCAGCACGACGACGCCACAGCCTTCGCCGCGCGTGTAACCATCGGCTGCGGCGTCGAAGGTCTTGCAATGCGGATCGTGGGCCAGCATGTGCGCGCGCGACAGGTTGATACTGGCGATGGGCGAGAGCAGCAGGTTCACACCGCCGGCAAGGGCCAGCCGGCATTCACCGCGTTTCAGGCTCTCGCAGGCCAGGTGCAGCGCGACCAACGACGAGGAGCAGGCGGTATCAACGGCGAGGGCCGGCCCTTGCAGACCGAACAGGTAAGCAATGCGGCCGGCAGCGGCGCTGACCGAGACACCGGTGCCGAAATAGGTGTCGATGCGGGCGGGATCGCCACACATGGTCAGCAGTTGGCTGTAGTCGCTGCCGCTGATGCCGACGAAGACGCCACCGGGCGTGCCGGCCAGCCGATCCGCCGCGATGCCCGCGTGTTCGAGCGCCTCCCAGGCGACTTCGAGCAGCAAACGCTGCTGGGGGTCCATTGCCAGCGCTTCGCGCGGCGAGATGCCGAAGAAGGCTGGATCGAACTGATCGACCTGACGCAGGAAGCCGCCCCAGCGCGAGTACATCTTGCCGGGCGCGTCGGCATCGGGATCGTAGAAGGCATCAACGTCCCAGCGCTCGGCCGGCACTTCCGTCACAGCATCGCCGCCGCGCCGCAGCAGTTGCCAGAAGCTCTCCGGATCATCGGCGCCGGGGAAACGACAGCCGAGACCGACAATGGCAATCGGATCAAGCGTGGAGCGTGGAGCGTGGAGCGTGGAGCGTGGAGCGTTCGGGGGGCGTAAGCCCCCTGTTGGCTCAAGCCGCGATGCCAGGTGTTGCGCGAGCCGGCCGATGGTCGGATGATCGAAGGCGAGCGAGGCCGGCAGTGGAGGCGACAGGTCAAGGCGAGCTTGCAGCCGGTTGCGCAGTTCCACGCTCATCAGCGAATCCATGCCCATCTCGAAGAACCCGCGCTGAACCTCGAGCGTCTCGGCACCGCGTCCGAGCAACCGGCTCACTTCCGCGCGAACCTCCGCGACGAGAAGAGGAAGCCGCTCGCTATCGGGTTTCTCTTTAAGTCGGCGGACGACATCGGGCGCGCTCTTTGCCGGGGCGGATCGCTGCAAGGTGCCGGGAATGAACGCGAGTTGAGGCTCTGCTTGCCTCAGCAGCCGGCCGAGGACATCCAGACCGCGAGCCGGCGCGATGGGGGTCAGACCGTCGATGGCTCGCCCCTGCTGCGCGGCCATGCCGGCTTCGGCCCACGGTCCCCAATTGATGCTGAGAGCGGGCAAGCCCAGCGCGCGGCGATGATGGGCCAGCGCATCGAGGAAGGCGTTTGCCGATGCGTAACTGCCCTGTCCGGCCGGCCCCAAGAGCGAGGCCGCCGAGGAAAACAGCACGAAGAAATCGAGAGATCGTTCGCGGGTCAGTTCGTGCAGGTTCCACGCGCCTGCGACCTTGGGAGCCAACACCTTCTCGAAGCGTTCGCGGTCTTGACGCAGCAAAACGCCATCGTCGAGGACGCCGGCCGCGTGGATGACGCCCCTGAGAGGCGGCATCGTGGCCATGTCGGCGAGCAACTGTTCCACGTCCTCGCGGCTCGATACATCGGCCTGTATCGTCCGCACCGAAGCCCCCGCTTGCTCCAGCGCGCGAATGGCG
>JBBSDR010000127.1:0-9982 GCA_038240465.1 Gemmatales bacterium | reverse complement strand
CGGCGTTCGCCGGCGCGCTGCACGGCCAGCCGATGGGCATAGTGCCGATCGCGGGCGGCCCCTTCCCAGGCGTAGTTTTCGGTATGCCGGGCTTCGGCGGCGATGCCGGCCAGGGCGATGAGGATCTCGTGTTCGAGCCAGTCCTCGGAGGGGCGGAACACGCCCTTGCGGAACTCGCACAGTCCGAGATGATCGCGATCCGGCAAGATGTTGACGCGCTGGATCGGCCGGCCCAGCGACAGGGCGACGACGGCATGGCCGGCTTCGTGATAGGCAGTGGCTTCGGTGCGCTGTTCGTCCATGTACTCAGTTTACACGACCCGAACAGATCAACCAACGCCGACTCGACGCGGCTGCGGTGTCCCTTCAAGGGAGGACTCGCAAGGCGCATGCCTCGATCAGTCGTTGGCTCAAGCCGAGGCGGTCACCGGCTCGCATTCGGCTTGAGCAACCCGTGGCTTCGCAGCCAATTCGCGCAACTCTCCGTCCAGGCGGAGCAGGGGCGGTCGGTCTTGCGCACCGCGAAGCCGTGACCCCCCGCAGCGTAGACGTGCAGTTCCGCGTCGATGTTGGCCCGCTTCAGGGCGAGGTAGAAAGTCACGCTGTGTTCCACCTCGCTGATGGGGTCATCCGAGGCATGGACGAAGAACAGCGGAGGCGTCTTTTCCGGGGTGCGAACCGTTGGCGAGAGGCCGTCCTTGACCTTGAAATAGCCCGAATACGCCATGACGCCGAAGTCGGGTCGGCAACTGATCTTGTCGATGTCGTCGAGGGCGTCATAGCTGCGGCGCTCGAAGTTGGTGGCCGTGGAGCCGACGAGATGCCCGCCCGCCGAGAAGCCGATCATGCCGATCTTCTGAGGATCGATGCCCCACTCCTTCGCCTTGCTGCGCACCAGGCTGATCGCGCGTTGAGCGTCCTTGAGCGGCCCTGCGGGAGGCACGCCCTTGATGTCGCCGGGGCGGCGCGGACAGCGATACTTGAGGATGATGCCGGTGACGCCGAGCGAGTTGAGCCAGGCCGCGACTTCCTCGCCTTCGACGTCCCAACCCAGGTTGTGATAGCCGCCGCCGGGACAGATCAGGGCTGCGGTTCCGGTGTCCCTGTCCTTCGCGGGCCGATAGATGGTGAGCGTCGGTTTGGTGACGTTGGTGAGCCACTTTGTCGGTTTCCCAGCGACTTCATAGGGCTTGCCGCCGACTTCCAGTTCAAAGAACTTCTCCTCGCCGATCCTGGCTGCGTCATCGTCCGCGGGCTTGCCGGGCCAGACGTCGATGACCAGTGGCTTCTCCGCAGAGAGAGCAGGCCAGGTCAGGAACGTGCAGACAAGCATGGAAGCAGCTACGGTGATTCTCTTCATGGTCGAAGGCCCCTCTGTAGATGGAGAACGAGGCGTATAAAGGCTGGTGAACGTAATTCGCAAGTCTGCTGCGTATGTGGGACACGATTCCAATCCTGTCGGCAACCTGACAGGCGAGTGCATTTGTGTCCTTGAACATCAGCCGGTCACCTCTCGCTACCTGCTCCACCCGCGCCGGCTTCTCTGCACTTTGTCCTTGCGACACCTGCCTGCCTGTGGCAAACTCAAGCCCGTGTTACCAGCACCCTCCGCTGGCGTCTCCTCCCGCAAACAAGGGGGGCGGAACTGCTCGCTTCCCCGTCATCTTATGCCGGTACAAGCCGTCAAGGAACCGCCGATCATGGCCGCCCAGTCAGCAGGCAACATGCGCGACGCCGCCGACGTCCTGGAGCGTTTCTTGTGTCCGGGCGGCAAGCTGCGTCTGTCACCGTATGTTGAAGCGGCGCAGTGTGCCGTCCTCCTCGGCGAACAACCCGACCCGAGGTGTCATACCGCTTCCCTGCGCAAACTGGCCGGCAAATCGGAGAACGCGGACAAACTCGATGCCGTCGCGCAGGTTCTGCTGGAGATGCCTGCAGTCAGTTTCGGCGATGCCTTCTTCGCACAACGAGATTACCTTAACCTCTACTTCGCCCACTATTTCCCGGCCAACCTGGGGAAACTGCAGATCGTCTTGCTCGACCTGTTGCGGGCTGGCCATCTCCCGCGGAAGTTGCACCTGATCGACTTGGGGATTGGTCCAGGGACCTCGTTCGTGGCTGTACTCGATTTTGTCCTGGCACTGGGTGCTGTGGCGGATCTCGCCGGGACGGCGCTTCCCATTCGGGAATTGAGCTTGCGCGGTTATGACCGTTCCCCGACGTGTCTGACTTACACCAAGGAAGTGTTAAACGCCTTCGGTGGTGTCCTGGCAGCGTATGGCGATCGAGTTCCTCCACCCGAAGGCCCGGGTACCGGACCGGCGCTGACGGCTGCATGGAACCTCGTCGAAAAGGCGCTGCTGAGCAACCAGTTGCTCGAGGGCGACATCGGCGGGGTGGGGGCTGTCGCGTTCGCGGAGCCGAGTCTTGTGGTCCTGTCGTATGTACTCGATGACCTGCACGAACAGGGGAACCTGGAGACGTTCGAGGCGCGACTCGCCGGACTCGAGGAAGGTTCTCTGCTGATCGTCATGGAGCCGGGCGACCAGAAATCGGCCGCCCAGTTGATGCGCTGGAGGAAGTCGCTGGTGCAGCGCATGCCCCATTTACACCCTGTGCTGCCGTGTGGGCAAGAGTTCGGGGTCCGGCTACCGGCATCCTGTGACCACTGCTGGTGTGCACGGCGTGAGGACATCCATGCTTCGCCGCTCCAGCGCGCGTTCCTCGACCGCCTCGAGGAATACCTGACCCGTTGGGAGCCGGAAAAGCGGCGGCAGTTCCGCCGCGGTTTCGAGCGGCTCTCGTGGTCCTATTGCGTCCTGGCTTCGCGGCCACACCAGAAGGGGCGAGAGTCTCCGGCGGAATATCAACCTGGCATCCAAAGGTACATCGGCCAACGGCGAAGTGACCGGACGGGTTCGATGTCAGTGGCCGAGGAGGCCAGCACGAAAGCCCTGATCCCGGAGCGCCGGTTAGTAGCCTTTTGCCCGGCACGGGTCGAGCCGGCCCCTCAAGAGTCCGGCTCGGCTTGCCGGACCCGCAGTGCGCTCCTGGTGCAAGAACCTGGCAAGGTGTTACCCGTTCTTCGTTTCGGGGAACTCGTCGTACTCGAAAACGTGGACTCGCGCCAGGAAGGCGATAGCACCCTCTTCACCATGAACCGCACCAGCCGCATCGCGTCGGGCGGTCCAGAGGCCGGCTTGCCATGTTACGACGCCCAGTCAGCGAATTTGAACGCCTTGGCCCGACGGCTCTTCGGGTTCGCACCCCTGCACGATTTCCAGCACAAGATCATCCGCCGCGTCCTCGAGGGCCGCAACACGCTGGGCATCGCCGCCACGGGAGCTGGCAAAACCGAGTGCTTTCTCCTGCCGGCCATGCTCCTGCCGGGACTGACGATTGTCGTCTCACCCCTCAAGAGCCTCATGCAGGACCAGTGGGAGCGCTGCAACGAGCGTTATGGCCTGGGTGCGCTGACGACTTACATCAACGGCGATGTGGATTATCGGGAACGAGTCTGTCGCCTGCAAGGCATCCGGGCAGGGCGTTACAAGCTCGCTTACTTTACCCCCGAACAACTTGCACGCGGTTACGTCCGTGCCGTGTTGCAGCAGACCGCCGTCAGCGTGCTGGCCATCGACGAGGCGCACTGTGTCAGCCAGTGGGGCCACGACTTCCGCCCGGATTACCTCAACATGGTCCGGCGCTTGCGGACGTGCTGGGACCGGCAGCCGGTGATCGTTGCCCTGACGGCGACCGCCAGCGAGCGCGTCCGCCGCGACCTCTGCGCCCCAGCGCTGTTCAACCTCGACAATAGGCCGGTCGAGGAGGAGGGCGACGTTGTCTTTCACGGCTCCAATCGCCTGGAACTCGATCTGATCGTCCGCATCGAACCGGACGCCGCATCGCGGAGCCGGCGCATTCTCGAAGACCTCGAGGCCCTCATACGGAACCCGGCAAGCGGCAGCGCCATCGTCTTCATGCCGCACACCGGGGCCAGTCACCTGGAGCAGGGACTCGAAGAGGGCGAGTGTTCCGCCGCTGTCGAGCCTTTTGCCGCGTACCTGGAGCGCCGGCTGGGCGAGCGTGTTGCCACCTATCACGGCCAGATGGGTGAGGGATTTCAGACAGAGCAGGGGACGTTCCTTCGCACCCGCTGGCAGCGGCCAAACGATACCTGGGGAGTCTACATTTTCCAGGGGCAGGATGAGTGCTTCTGTGCCGTGGGCTATCTCACCAAACCCACTCCCGGCGTCTGTTACCGGATGACCGGCCGCTGGGAGGAATTTGCCAGGTACGGCCGGCAGTTCCTGTTCGAGATGTGCGACCCCGCAACCGAACCCGCGCCGGACGTCAAGCCTCTCGGGGACTTGACCTTCCGCGACCGCAGGGCCGAGCAGCGAGCGTTCATGCACTCGGAGAAGAGGATTATGGTCGCCACCAAGAGCTTTGGCATGGGGATTGACAAGGCGGACATCCGGCTGGTCATCCACCACAGTCCTCCAGGC
Organism: Gemmatales bacterium; assembly: GCA_038240465.1. Classification (GTDB taxonomy): domain Bacteria; phylum Planctomycetota; class Planctomycetia; order Gemmatales; family Gemmataceae; genus JBBRIK01. The sequence continues at coordinate 5,474 of JBBSDR010000127.1, read as the reverse complement.
GATCTGCTGTCCTACGCCCAGGAGGTGGGGCGAGCCGCCCGCGACGGCAACCTTGGCCGAGTCATCCTCTATTACACCGAGGGGAAGTATCGGGGCAGGACGGGTCGCAGACTCACAGACAGGCTCATTCAGGAGAAGTTCCTCGAGGGGCGTTACGTCCGGGAGAGCGATTTGCGGGCCTGTATCGCCTTCCTTCAGCAGTGTCCGCGGCGGTTGGAAGTACCCGACTCACTGACGGGAACCACCACCCGCATGTATGCAATCTTCTCCTTTGGCGAGGTGGAAACTTTCTTCAACAATCTCACCAAGGATCCGGCCCCCGCCGGCCTGCCGCGCCCTTATGAGTGGCACGCCTACAAGGAGCGGCAGAAAGTCGTCCAACTCACCCTGGAGGTACTCTTCAAGACCGTGATTACCCCAACCGCTGGAGCCGCCGGTATCACCCTTCTCGAAAGTTGCCAGGAGGTCTCCACCTGCTTACGGAACCCTGTCCTGCTGGACTGGCACTGGTTGGAGGACAGCAACGCCGACTTGTTGCGCGAGGCCCTGCACAGGGTCCGGATCGGCAGGGAGGAGTTCGAGGCCCTTTGCAGCGAGGCCGTGGCGGCCGACCTGTTGCCGCTCGCACGACGGCTGCGCTGCACAGTCGAGGAGACAGTCGGCTTCCTCCTGGAGGCCAGCCACTTGCGGGTGATCCGCAATCTCAGCCTGGGAAGACGAGAGGGAGCCTCCGGCAACGGGAGAAGCTGGGAGGTCTGCCTTTCTCCGGCCTTGCTGAGTGGGGATGGTATTGACGCCCTCATCACTTCCGTGGTGCGAGAACACCAGCGCCGCCGTGACGAGGACTACGAGGACTGGGAGCTGCTGTTGACGGAATACGTCGGCATCAAGAAGGACGGCCCGCTCTCGCGCCGGTGTTTGCGCCGGGTGTTGCTGGCTTTCCTCAACACGGGGGAAGACGTCGTCGATGCTGGCTGCGGCGCCTGTAGCGTCTGTTGCCCCGATGGCGATTTCCTGCCGCTCGCCGAGCGTGCCGGGCGCATCATTGCCATTCCTCCCGAACTCTGGACCCGCCTGGAGGCGGTTCGGAAAGGGACCGATGAGTTGCCGGACGTTGGGATTTTGCGCGGCATCTGCACGTTTCTGGGGCGGGAGGAAGGGGTACGCTGGCGCCACGCCGTCTACCTCAACACCGAACGGATGCTGCGAGAAGACAGCGCAAGCGCTGGAGCAACAGCCTTGATGATCTGCTTCATCGCCCACCGATGGCTGGATCGTGATGAGAACTCTCTCCATCAACTCTTCGAGAGACTATGGCAGAAGCGGGCCACCCTCGGGCGCGGGCTGGTGCGGTTGGTCGAGGTAGTTGCGGCGGTGCGTCCCGGGTCAGTCACCCTCGCCTACTGGGGGGCGCGGGCGGCCCACGCAGCAGATGTCGCCGCCGGCCCGACCTGCTGGCGGGCTTTGCTGAACCTCGAAGATGTGCCGCGCGAGTTTGTCCACGAGGCAGCGTCCGTCCTCTCCGCGGGAGGAGACTTGCAGTCCGCCTTGCTGGCGGCGCGCACGAGCAGAGAGGCGTTGGAGGCTTGTTCCGCCTACGGCGCTTTGCGGCAGGTGGACCTCAGTTCCGCCGCCGCCATCCTGGATGAGGGAGTGGCGATCCTCGACACCGTCGGGAGCGAGGGGGAGAGAGCAGAGACCTTTGTCGGCCTGCTTCTCGCCGCTGCCCGGTTTGGTACTCCCGGCTCCGCTCTGGTTGACATTCTCGAAGTCGCCTGGTCCCAGATCGAGACGGCTCTTTCCGAAAAGGCCCTGATGCTGATGCTCGAGACGTTCGCAGGGCCGCTGGCCGCAGACGGACGTTGGCCACCCCGGTTCATTCCTTTCCTGGCCGGAGAGTCGGTCCCTCTCCGAGGAGCAATCCTGGCCATGTATACCCGCTACCTGGAGAAGGGAGGCAGTTTCGCGGACCAGGACCGAGACCGGATTGCGGTCTCCTTGGGCCGGCTCGATCCCGAGCAACCACAGCCGATACCAGTTCCTTGTATTGTCTTCCACCACCTCTGGGCCTGGGCCATCGAGCATCGCAGGCCGGACAGGGTGCGTTCTCTAATGGCGGTGAATCTCACACAGGAAGGCAGGGCGTTTCGCCAATCATTACTGGAGGGTTTGATGACCAAATTACTGAGCGCGCGGCCGAGTCGGCTGGATAAAGTGACCGCGGCGCTGAAGATCCTGGAGACGCTTCAGGAGACCGTACTCCGTCCAGGAGAGGCGAGCCTGCAAGGGCTGGTCAGTCGCGCCGATCGCTGCCCAATCCACGCGGCCGCTTACATCGCCTGGTTGGAGCATCGTTGCACCCGGCCGAACCCGCCGTTGGATTCGCGTGCGGCCCTCTTCCAGTTTTACGTCCGCAGCGGGCTTGTGAGAAAGGCGCTCGAACTTGCAAAAGCCTTTCCAAGCATCAAGACCGTTCTCCGAGTTGATCCCGCGCGCTACCTTTCCTCCCATTCGAGCGCTGAAGTGACCTGGACTCGCTCGGCCTGGGATGATGCCCTCGTCCACGACTTCCGAAGGTTCCTCCGGGAGTTGGACGGGGCGAGTTCCAATCCCGAAAACATGTAGATCCTTGCACCTCCAGCCCCGTGAGCGTCCCGGGCTGGAACCGAACCGTCCGGCTCGATACTACGCCGATGCCTTGCTCAGGGAGGCCTCAAAAGCCTCCTCGCTCAGCAGTCCACGCCAGGAAAGTTGCTTGCGGACGGTTACCAGATCAGCAAAACTCACCTTGTCCTGCGAATGGTACATGCGGAACGCGAAAAGCGTGTCCGATTCGGCGTGATAGAAGCCGAGGTACTTTCCTTCGATCACGCGCTCGACGAAACCAAGGTCGAGCAACACCGACTGTAACTTGCTGAAAGGGATGTCGCTGAAGAACATGCGTCCCCCGCGTTGAAATCCTCGTCCTGATTCTTGTCGTTGTCGAGTCCCCGGTGGTGTCGGAGGATCGTTGAAAAGCCTCGAAGGCCCTCAGAATTTCTCGAGAATTCTCTCGAAAATAGGCTCGTTCAACGATGCTAAGACACCGCCGAGTCCCCGGTCCAGGGCATTTTGAGGCGACATCCTCCCCTTGACGGTCTCCGCCCCTGTCCTCAACCGGCCGTCTCCAGCCCCGTGAGTTCCCCGTGCTGGAACCGAACCTGTCCGCTTCGATGCCAAGCCGCTGAAGCATGCTCACAGGGAGATTGCAGAACGGCGGCGGTTTGCTCGGATCGAAGGCCAGCCCGTGCGTGTCCCCTCGAAGAGAATGCCCTGTGCGCCTTGCCGCGATCCGGCCCGGATTGCGAATGAGCCATCATCACGCTCCTTTCCCGCACCGGGATTGCCTCGAAGCAGGCGCAAACAAACAAGGTGAGCAACTTGCAGGCTAACCGGCGAGCGCCGGCAAGAAAAGGAAAATCGCAGCCTCATCCGCGACAGCGCGACAGAGTCCTGAAGCGGATTTTTTTCAGTTGGTTTGAAGACTCTCCGGCTCGTCAACGTCTTCCTTTTCGTCAGGGTCGTCCAGGGCTTCGCCGGATCTTCTCGGAGAAACTGCCGAGGAAGGAAGACGAGTCTTGATTCTCGAGTGAAATCGCCTAAAGATACTGGCAAGCTGGGGGCGGAGGTCTCCCCCATGCCAGGATTTTCGGAAGCTCCTGTTAAGGGTCACAACATGCGCGTCTACAGTCGAATCGTTCTGGTTCTGGCGGCTGCCCTGGTGCTGAGTACGGCCCAGGCGGAAGACATCAAGTCCGGCCCCACCGGCAAGATCGGCGGCCCCTTCGATGTGAAGGCGATCACCGGCGAGAAGAAGGGTCAGGAACTCTGCTACGTCTGCAAGTACAACGCCGAAGCTCGTCCGGCCGTCGTGCTGATCTTCACCCAGAAGGCCGACGAGAACCTGGTCAAGATCGTCAAGGCCGTTGACGAAGTCCAGAAGAGCAACTCCAAGCTCGGCACGGTCGTCGTCGGCGTCGGCGGCGTCGAGGCCGCGGACTTCGAGAAGATTCAGGAAACCCACAAGCTGACCACCCCGCTGACCGTGGCCGTTGACAAGGACGGACCCTCACGGTACGAACTGAACAAGGACGCCGCGGTCACCGTCCTGGTCTACAAGAAGGGTGGCGCGATCAGCAAGAACTTCGCGTTCAAGAGCACCAAGGACGCCGCGGAGAAGGCGGAAGAAATCGCCACCGCCGCCAAGGATGTCGTCAAGTAATAACCGCTCGAATGATGTATCATGAATGATGGATAACAGACGCTGTCTGTTATCCATCATTCGTTTCTACTCCCTGGAAGCCTCATGATGCGTCGCTGCTGCCTGTTCGTGCTGTTGCTCGCGGGCGCTCTCGCCTGGGCACAGAAAGAGACCGACGTCACTGCCCCAATCGGCCTCAGTCCGCCGCACTTCTCCACCGATAAAGCCGTCAAACTGGACTACGACATCGTCTACGTCCGCGCTCCGCGCAAGGGCGATGCCGTCGGCACCAACTGGACCGAGATTTCCAATCCGCTCTTCATGGACGCCGGCGCCGACCTGATGCTGCTGCATCCCGACGGCAAAGAGGAAGTGCTGGTTCGCGGCGGCGAAGGCTCCGTCACCGATCCGATGGTGTCCTTCGACGGCGAGTGGGTCTACTACAGCTTCTTTCACGACATGAAGGGCGGCTCCGTCCAGCAGGGGCCAAGCGGCGGGGCCGACATCTACAAGATCCACGTCAAGAGCAAGAAGACGGTGCGATTGACGCACCAGCAGTTTACGCCGAACACCGGCGCCGCCAACTGGTCGAAGGACTTCCGCACAGCCGAGGCGGGCAAGAACCATCTCGACTATGGCGTCTTCAACATGGGGCCATCGCCGCTGCCCGGCGGCAAGGTCATCTTCAGCAGCAACCGCAACGCCTTCAAGCCGCCCAAGCGGCTGCCGAACACCCTGCAACTCTTTGTCATGGACGACGACGGCGGCAACGTCGAATGTATCGGCCACCTCAACCTCGGCATGGCCCTGCATCCGACTGTCCTGACAGACGGGCGCGTGATGTTCAGCTCGCTCGAATCGCAGGGGCTGCGCACCTCGACGCTCTGGGGCCTGTGGTGCATCAACCCGGACGGCACCGGCTGGGGGCCGGTCGTCAGTGCCTTCATGACCGGGCAGAGTCCCAGCGCCTATCACTTTCAGACCCAGTTGACCGACGGCTCAATTGTCGCGGAAGAATACTACAACCAGACCAGCAACGGCTTCGGCGGCTTCGTCAAGTTCCCGGCCGAGGCGCCGAAGGGCCAGCTGGCGTTCGGCCCCGGTTATGCGGACGACCCGCGCAATCCGCCGCTGCGTCACGGTCGTCTCGACGATGGCCGGCCGCGAACGCGCCGGCTGCCCTACAGCCCGTTCGGTATCGAGTCGCTGACGCGCTTCGCCCGGACCGACGAGG